>JAIPBY010000045.1 GCA_021738605.1 Chitinophagaceae bacterium
TCACCTTTTTCAAAACCAAGCACAGCCTCTTCAGGATCATGTTTGGTTACCTGTGTTGGCCAGGCAGATTCAGGGAGCATGCCTTTGGATGAAAGGGTTTCTTTGCCTCCCACACTGGTTCCCCAAAGTCCTTTGTTGATGGAATACATGGCCTTTTCAGCATTCATGTTGACACCCTTGGACTGCAGGTACTCAATTTCCTGCTCACGGCTCAGTTTCAGGTCTCTGATAGGGGTGATGATTTCTACTCCAGGAATCATGATGTGGAAGACCATGTCAAACCGGACCTGGTCATTTCCTGCACCTGTGCTGCCGTGGGCTACAGCGTCAGCGCCCAGCTTTTGTGCATGTTCAGCGATATGGATGGCCTGGCTGAGGCGCTCAGCACTAACACTCAGGGGATAGGTATTGTTTTTGAGCACATTGCCATACACCAGGAACCGGATGATCCTGTCATAGTATGTTTTTACGGCGTTTACGGTGGTATGGGAAGCAACACCCAGGGCATGTGCATGCTTTTCGATATTGGTCAGTTCTTCTTCTGTAAAGCCGCCAGTATTGACGATGATGCTGTGCACCTCGTATCCTTTCTCTTCAGAAAGGTATTTAACGCAGTAAGTTGTGTCTAATCCGCCACTGAATCCGAGTATTACTTTTTTTGACATGGTATCGCTTGCTTTAGAAATTGAAAAATGGTGATAGGAGGCTCTTCAACGACTTGGAAGACTTCTCCTCTTTTTTAAGAAAAGGTTTCAGGAGTTTCCATTCCCTGAACCTGAGCAACCGCTCAAGGCCTTTTGCATTTTCCTCAAAAAACTGTTTGGTTTCTTCGGGCTCATAATGGTCTTTGGGATCATAGAGCATCGCTGTGCACATGCAATTTTTTCTTTCCTTGCTCATCAGGATCTCGTAATTGATACAACTTTTGCATCCTGCCCAGAAGTCCTCATCTTGTGTGAGTTCTGAATAGGTAACGGGTTCGTATCCCAGTTCAGAATTTATTTTCATAACAGCCAATCCGGTAGTGAGCCCAAATATTTTTGCATCGGGGTAGGTTGTTCTGCTGAGCTTGAATACAGTATGTTTGATCAACTTGGCCAATCCGCTTTTCCTCAATGTGGGCTTTACAATCAGTCCGGAATTGGCCACATATTCTCCATGTCCCCATGTTTCTATATAACAAAATCCTGCCCATTCTCCCGCCTGCGAAAGGGCAATGACCGCTTTCCCTTCGCTCATTTTTTGACGGATATAATCTGGGCTTCTTTTGGCTATGCCTGTTCCACGGGCTTTTGCAGATTCTTCCATTTCCAGGCAGATCTCTTCTGCAAAACCGTAATCCTGCTCACTGGCGATATGTATATCGAAAACTTGTTTTTGCTGTTCCATTTTTGTGGCGAATTGAAAAATTGACTGTTGCCGGATGAAGCCACTTAGGGCTGAACCGGGAAAACGACTTGTGTCGGACTCAGGGGGTGGTGGTATCTATCAACGTCGTACCAAAAATGGAATCGGTCGGCGTAAAAAAACTGTTCCGTTTGGTACAGCAAAAACCCAACGCATGGAAGCGGCAGGTGCCGTTTCTGCTATTGATGAAGAGGTCAGGTTTTTAATCATTTTTCTGTGTCTGTCTTGTAAAGAAAAATTGTGAGTTGCAAATAAACTGATTTTTTTTAGAAAAAAGGCTAAAATCAGGCACAAGTTTAGTGTGCAGGGATGGTTTGGTCTGATGCTGCGCTGGCGTGGATGGCCAGGCTGATTTCTTTGATCAGTGCAGGATCCTTTTCAATGGCATTGCCAACGACTATGATGTCGGCACCTGCCTTGCAGTTCTCGTATGCTTTTTCTGCTGTGGTAATGCCTCCACCGATGATCAGTGGAATAGCGGTACGGGATGAAACTGCTGCTATCATGGTAGCTGGAATGGGCTTTTTGGCGCCGCTACCGGCATCCATGTAAAGGAGTTTAAGCCCAAGCATTTCACCAGCCATTGCTGTGCAAACTGCGATTTCGTTCTTGTCTGAGGGGATGGGGTTGGCGTTGCTGATATAAGAAACCGTTGTGGGAGCCCCACCATCAATCACCATATACCCTGTAGACATCACTTCAAGGCCGCTTTTTCTGACAACAGGGGCAGATACTACGTGTTGGCCTATCAATAACTCTGGGTTTCTTCCTGATATCAGGGAAAGGTATAGCAGTGCGTCAGCAAAGGGGGTAACCTGTGATGGGCTCCCTGGGAAAAGTATCACCGGAATGGAACATTCCTTTTTGATATGTTGCACCAGTTCCTCTAGATGGTCGCTGACCACCAGGCTGCCACCAACAAAAATGAAATCTACCGAGGCGGCAATGCACAAACGAATCAATTCATCTGCCTTGGCAACAGATGTTTTGTCTGGATCAACCAATACAGCAAAGGATTTTTTTCCTTTGTTTTTGTTTTCCAGTATCGTAGTGTAAACGGCTTGGTGCATCTTGTTGGGCTATTCTTCTGCAAATGTGCGAAAAACTTTCTTATAAACGAAGGAAACTGGAAAGCTGTATGATGTTATTGGTGGTATACTCCTTGTTTTTGCCCTCAATATAGACCAACATGTAGCCAACTTCCAGGTCGGCATGTTTGCTCAGGCGGTAACCAGTTCCGGCATAGCTCCTTGACTGATCGAACAGTTTTCGGTTGACATGGCTTGCTCCTGCAGCATTGAAGAAGAATTCATTCTGGGCAACCCAATACATGCCTTTTGTCAATTTTTCTGTTTTTGAGAAAGGGCTTAGCCATCTGGTGAAATACCTGAACCGTGCATTGAACTTGGGGTCTGATTTCACAATATCATTGCCAGCAACTTTCAATACGGGGATCCATCTTTCTTCCAACCTGATCCTGTGTTGCAGTGATGCTTTTTTTACTTGCTTAACGATGCCCAATTGTTGCCAAATCCTGTTGTCTGAAACCCCATCCCTTACGCCTTGAATTGTTCTCCAATTGTGTATCAATGCAAGTCCTGCAGTCAGGGAAACATTTTTGTTCAAAACATAGCTCAATCCTGGCCTGAGGATGAATGTCTCAGTTTTTTTCCATTGGTCATTTGACCGCAGTTGGCTATCAAAAATCAGGTTGAATTTTGGATTGAGCCTGATTGTATTTAAAGTCATTGCCCAGCCACTAAATTTATTTTGTTGGGCTGTTGCAAACGTTGAAAGTAATACAAGCGAAAATGAAACGAGGTGGCGGTTGTGTTTTTTCAAAGCAATGATGATTTTTTAGAGGACAAAGATAAACGTTCGTCATGCCCAATGTATGACTTTTGTCACCAAGCATTTTCTTTTATGGGCTACCTTTATACTATTGATTTCCCCAAAAACTGCCAAATATTTTTTTACAAAATAGTGAACAAAATCCCAAATCCACTGCCATTGCGGATTGTTGCAGTTATCAACAGGGTGTTGATATTTAGGGGTTTGAAATCAGGCAATAGGTAGATATTTTCGTACTCTGTCCCTGAAAATAGGGGTCTTTTACCAACATTTAACAATTTAGCGATATGGCAAACAACAAATCAAAAGCAGCCACCAGCAATAGCACGAATGGTCTGAAATTCAAAAGACAGTTCACCTCAGACAAAGTAGCCGTCTATGAAATGTTTGATTATGACTACCGTACTTCGGTGATCCGTAACCCCAGCGGAGAGGTTGTTTTCGAAATGAACAATGTTGAGGTTCCAAAGCAATGGAGCCAGATTGCTACAGACATCATCGCACAAAAATACTTCAGGAAGGCTGGTGTGCCTCAGGCTGACGGTTCCCTTGGAAGGGAGACCTCTGCCAAGCAGGTTGCACACCGTATGGCACATTGCTGGAGGGTATGGGGAGAGCGCTATGGCTACTTCGCTTCAACAGAAGACGCAACCGTTTTCTACGAAGAGCTGGTCTATTCCATCCTCAGCCAGGCCTGTGTTCCCAATTCACCCCAATGGTTCAATACCGGCTTGCACGAGTGCTACGGTATCAAGGGCAAGCCACAAGGACATTATTATGTTGACCAGACAGATGGTCAGTTGAAAAAATCAACCTCTGCCTATGAGCGTCCACAGCCACATGCCTGCTTCATCCTCAGTGTTGATGATGATTTGGTGAATGAGGGTGGCATCATGGACCTTTGGGTCCGCGAAGCAAGGATTTTCAAATATGGCTCAGGTGTGGGTACCAACTTCTCCAACATGCGTGGAGAGGGAGAGAAACTCAGTGGAGGCGGTACTTCTTCAGGTCTGATGAGCTTCCTTAAGATTGGTGACCGCGCAGCGGGTGCCATCAAAAGTGGCGGCACAACCCGTCGCGCTGCCAAAATGGTCTGTCTTGACCTAGACCACCCAGAAATTGAAACCTTCATCGACTGGAAAGTTGAAGAGGAGAAGAAAGTGGCTGCATTGATTGCTGCAGGTTACTCCAGTGATTATGAAGGAGAAGCCTACAGAACAGTGAGCGGACAAAACTCAAACAACTCAGTCAGGATACCCAATGCATTTTTCGAGAAATTGGCAAAAGGGGAAGATTGGGAATTGACCGGCCGTATGGATGGCAAGGTCATGAAAAAGGTATCATCAAAAGCCCTTTGGGAGAAAATATCCTACGCAGCATGGCGTTGTGCTGATCCAGGAACACAGTACGATACCACCATCAACGAGTGGCATACCTGCCCACAGGGTGGTCGCATCAGGGCTTCCAACCCTTGCAGCGAGTACATGTTCCTTGACAATACCGCCTGTAACCTCGCCTCAGCGAACCTCAGGAAGTTTTTCAATGAATCAGACAATACATTTGATGTTGCAGGATTTGAATATTCAGTAAGGCTTTGGACAACTGTTTTGGAGATTTCAGTGTTGATGGCACAGTTTCCAAGCCAGGAAGTTGCACAGCTCAGTTACGATTACCGTACACTCGGACTTGGTTTTGCCAACCTCGGCAGCATGCTGATGGTCAGTGGTATTCCTTATGACAGCGATGAAGCAAGGGGTATTGCTGGTGGCATTTCTGCTATCATGACGGGTATTGCCTACAAGACCTCAGCAGAGATTGCCAAGATCCACGGACCTTTCCCCCGCTATGCAGAGAACAGGGAAGACATGTTGAGGGTCATGAGAAACCACCGTGCTGCAGCCTATGATGCAGACCAGGCCTATGTTGGCCTTAGCATCAAGCCACTTGGCATAAAAGCAAAAGATTGTCCTGATTATATGCTCAAGGCAGCCTGCAAGGCCTGGGATGATGCAGTGGAGCTTGGAGAACAGTACGGATACCGCAACGCCCAAACAACGGTTATTGCGCCTACCGGAACCATTGGACTTGTGATGGATTGTGATACCACTGGTGTTGAGCCTGATTTCGCCCTGGTGAAATTTAAAAAACTTTCTGGTGGCGGTTATTTCAAAATCATCAACCAATCGGTTCCACAGGCCCTGGCCAACCTCAAATACACAGCAGCAGAACAGGATGCTATCATCAAATACGCAGTAGGTTCAGCCTCTTTTGCAGGAGCTCCGTTCATCAACCACCAAACCCTCAGCGAGAAAGGATTCATCGCCGAGGAAATCAAGAAATTGGATGATGCATGCCTGGCCGCCTTTGAAGTGGGATTCGTATTCAACGTGTATACGCTTGGTGAAGAGTGTTTGCAGCGCCTAGGTTTCAAACCAGAGCAATATTTCAACTTTGATTGGAACATGTTGCAGGCACTGGGTTTCAAAGGTGCTGAAATTGATGCAGCCAATGATTTTGTTTGCGGAACCATGACCGTTGAAGGTGCACCACACCTCAAGCCTGAGCACTACCCTGTTTTTGATTGTGCCAACAAGTGTGGCAAAAAAGGCGAACGCTATATCCATGCCCATGGCCATATTTACATGATGGCAGCAACACAGCCTTTCCTCAGTGGCGCTATTTCAAAAACCATCAACCTTCCCAATGAAGCTACGGTCAGTGAAATATCTGATTGTTATAAACTCAGCTGGGAGCTTGGTCTCAAGGCCAATGCCATCTATCGTGACGGCTCCAAGCTTAGCCAACCCCTGAGCAACAAAAGCGATAGCAAAGCCACTGAAGAGGAAGCCGAAGAAGCAGCAGCCATTGCATCAACTGATAGCCCATTCATCGACGTGAGCAAGCTTACGGTTGAAGAGTTGCTGAATGAATTGCAGAAAAGGATGCAAGCCTCACCGGATACTAAGCTGAAGCGCCAGCTTTCAAGAATTGTAGAACGCAAGACACTTCCTGCCAAGAGAAGGGGTTATACCCAGAAAGCCAAAATCAATGGGCAGGCCATCTTCCTCAGGACAGGGGAGTACAGCGACAATACACTCGGAGAAATCTTCATTGACCTTGCGAAAGAAGGTTCTACCCTTCGCAGCCTGATGAACTGTTTCGCGATTTCGATCTCTGTAGGCTTGCAGTATGGTGTTCCATTGGAAGAGTTTGTTGAAAAGTTTGTTTTCACCAAGTTTGAACCAGCAGGAATGGTGGATCATCCAAACATCAAATCAACCACTTCCATCGTAGACTTTGTATTCCGCGCACTTGCCTATGAGTATCTGGGTAGAACAGACCTGGTTCATGTGCTGGACAAACCAGAGGTAATGAATACGGGAAACGATGACTGGGATGACAACACACCAAGGTTTGAAAGTGATTCAAAGCCAGAGCTCTCTGATGTTAGGGTAGTGGCCACCAACAGTGCAGTTCCCGCTCCCAAAGCCCAGAAAGCTCCTGCTGCAGTGAAAGCTGAAAACAGCACACAGGAATTCATGAAGAGCATGCAAAGCGATGCGCCGGCTTGTTCAACCTGCGGACATATCACTGTAAGAAGTGGAACCTGTTACAAATGCCTTAATTGCGGAAACAGCATGGGCTGTAGCTAAAATATACAAGTGAAACTGAACATACGTTACAACAAAGGAATGGTACTGCAGGCACTGCGGTACCATTTCATTTCCAGGAGGGAGATCAAATTGTTGATGATTCTCGTCAATGTTTTCGCGTTATTGGCAGCTGTGCTTTATGCATTGAAGCTGATTTCGCCCCTGCCTTTCCTGATGAGTTCGGTGTTGTGGATCTCCATGATGGTGGCTTTCTGGATCTGGCTTCCTGCCATGATCTACCGCAAGAGCAAGACATTCAAGGACGAGTTTACCATCTCTATAGAAGAGAACCATTTCTTTATTGAAACCGCAAATGGGCAGAAAAGCTGGGCCTGGAGGGAATTCAGCAGTTATTATGAGACACCAGGGTTTTTTCACCTGTATTTTGACAGCAAATCATTTTTCCTGATTCCCAAAGATGTATTTCCTGAGCAGGAGCAGCTCGATAGTGCCAGAACAATTTTCCGTGAGCACATCAAAAAAGGTTAAATCAGGTTCTTCCTCATCTCCACATGAGGGATTCCCACCTCGCTGAATTCATCGCCAGCAGCAGCATATCCTAGTTTTTCATAGAAGCCGATGGCCGTTTTTCTGGCGTGCATCATCACTTGCTTTCCTCCAGAATCCTTGGCCAAATTCTCTGCAAAATGCATGATGGCGGCACCCACGCCGTTTCGCTGCATCTTCTGGTCTACCGCCATTTGTCTTAGCTGGAAGGTGCTGGGCAATTTTCTAGTGAGTATACAACAGGCCAGGATGTCTTCTTCTTCAAAGGCACCAATCAGCAAATCATTTTTGTCCCTCTCCAAATCTTCTTTGGAATAGGTTAGCCCTAAAGGTTTTCTCAAAACTGATCTCCTCAGTTCAATCATCTGATCGTATTCCTTGGAACCGTGGTCTATGATTTTAATTGCCATGATACAAGTTAATTCATTGAATAATTATAAAAATCTTAAGGCTCTGTTTTTTGTCATAAAACAGTGGATAAATAACTTTTTTTTCCAGATACATCGTTATTTGTTGATAATCAATTAATTGTCATATTTTGGGCTTCAAAAATAAATGAATAGAAATTGGCAAGAAGACTTGTTTTTGTCTCAAATAGTTTATTTTTGCCCCCAATAAACCAAAAAATAAAATCATGTCAGACATTGCAACAAGGGTAAAGAAAATTATTGTTGACAAACTTGGTGTTGATGAGAATGAAGTTACACCTGAGGCTTCTTTTACGAATGATCTCGGAGCAGATTCTCTGGACACAGTTGAACTGATCATGGAATTTGAAAAAGAATTCAACATTTCCATTCCTGATGAACAAGCTGAGACCATTACAACTGTAGGTCAAGCGGTAACTTATCTGGAAGAGCACGCAAAGTAATAGGTACTTCCTCATTATTTACTTATGGAACTGAAAAGAGTAGTCATCACCGGTCTTGGTGCTATCACCCCCATTGGCAATACCATGCAGGATTATTGGAATGGCTTGTTGGGCGGAGTATCCGGTGCAGACCGCATCACACTCTTTGATGCTTCCAAATTCAAAACACAATTTGCCTGTGAGGTAAAGGGGTTTGATCCAGTTGCTTATCTTGATAGAAAAGAGGCAAGAAAGGTCGATCGCTTTACCCAATTGGCCATTGTATCCAGTGATGAGGCCATCAAGCATGCAGGAATTTCAAAAGACAATATCAATCCTGACAGGACTGGGGTTATTTTTTCCAGTGGGATCGGCGGTTTGCTTACTTTTCAGGAAGAAGTAATGGCCTATGCGAAAGGTGATGGAACCCCAAGGTTCAATCCTTTTTTCATTCCCAAAATGATCCTCGACATTGCAGCCGGGCATATTTCGATGCGCCATGGTTTCAGGGGCCCCAATTTTGCCGTAGTCAGTGCCTGTGCATCTTCAACCCATGCCCTTATTGAGGCCTTTCATTACATCAAGCTTGGGAAAGCGGATGTGATGGTTGCCGGTGGATCTGAAGCCGTTGTTTGCGATGCCGGTGTAGCAGGATTTAATGCCATGAAAGCACTCAGCGAACGCAATGATGATCCCAAGACCGCTTCCAGGCCATTCGATAAAGACAGGGATGGTTTTGTGATGGGCGAAGGAAGTGGTGCCGTTGTGCTTGAAGAGCTGGAACATGCCATCCGCCGTGGTGCCACCATTTATGCTGAAATTGCCGGAGCAGGCGCCACCGCCGATGCCTACCATATCACAGCCCCTCACCCTGAAGGACTGGGAGCACTCAATGTAATGCGGGCCTCTTTGGAAGAAGCGGGAATGAAACCCGAAGACATTGACTACATCAATGTGCATGGAACCTCAACACCATTGGGAGACATTGCTGAAACAAAGGCAATCCTGGGCGTTTTTGGAGATCATGCCTATGATTTGAGCATCAGCTCAACAAAATCCATGACAGGTCATCTGTTGGGCGCTGCAGGAGCTGTTGAGGCCATAGCTTGCATCAATTCAGTTATTCACGATATCGTTCCACCAACCATCAATCACTTTACAGATGATGATGGATTGGATCCTAAACTCGACTTTACCTTCTGGAAGCCAAAACAAAGAACCGTTCGAGCGGCATTGAGTAACACATTTGGATTTGGTGGACATAATGCATCTATCATTGTAAAGAAGTATCTTTAATGTCGTCAACCTTTCAGCATTTTTGTTGAAGGGCCACAAACGCATGAACAGATAAACATCCTCGGTTGCTTTACAGGTTATATTATATTTTTAGTAGCGGGAAAAAAAAGCATTTTCTCAATCAACTCTGTAACCTGCTTGGTTTTGTTCCAGGCAAGGTAAGCCTCTATATTGCAGCCTTCTCTCACCGATCAGTAAAGGAAAGAACTTCAGAAAACAATGAAAGGTTGGAATACCTCGGAGATGCCATCCTGGGAGGAATTGTTGCCGACTATCTGTTTATGAAGTATCCCTACAAAGGGGAAGGCTTTCTTACTGAGATGAGAAGCAAGATGGTCAACCGGCAGATGTTGAATGATATCGCCATAAAGATGGGGCTGAAAAAAATCACTTCCTTCAACAAGCACGACAACTCCCTCAAGTCCAGCCAGATTTTTGGAAATGCCCTTGAAGCCCTTGTTGGTGCTGTTTACATCGATAAAGGATACAGCAAGACCAAGGCCTGGGTCATCAAAAAAATCATCATCCCCCATCTTTTCATGGAAGAGCTTGAAAATGTTGAGATCAACCAGAAAAACAAATTGTACAGTTGGGCGAACAAGGGTGGAAAAATGCTCGAATTTGAAACACTGGAAGAACGACTGGAAAATGGCAGGCGTCTGTTCAGGGTAGGGGCAGTTGTTGATGGGGAAGTAATTTCCGAAGGCAAAGCATTCAATAAAAAAGATGCCAGCCAGATTGCTGCACAAAATGCAGTGGACAAGTTGAATCTGGTCTAACTATTACCGGACAGCGTTTTTTAAGTAGCCTATTCCACATCAATTTCCTGACAAAGTTCTATCAGTATGCCATTGGTGCTTTTGGGATGAAGAAAGCAGATCAGTTTGTTGTCTGCACCCTTTTTGGGAACTTCATTGATGAATGCAAATCCCTCAGCTTTGAGGCGCAGGATTTCGCTGGCAAGGTTCTCAACGGCAAAAGCAACATGGTGCATGCCTTCCCCTTTTTTATTGATGAATTTGGCAATCACACCGTCTTCTGTAAGGCTTTCCAGCAGTTCTACCTTGCTTTCTCCTGTCTGGAAAAATGCTGTTTTGACGTTTTCCGTTGTCACTGTTTCTGTCTTGTAGCAGGGGGTGCCCAGCAATTTTTCAAACAGGGGGATGGCATTGGAAAGGGAACTGACGGCAAATGCGATATGTTCAATTTTGTTCATGGATTCTGAAAGGGGATACCTAAAAATACAATTCATTTGTCAAATCTCCTGAAATCCACGGAAAGTGTAACTTTGCATAACAACGGAGGTATTATGGAAGCAACAGCGATGATGTCTGGTATCTATATCAGTGAGAAAGCGAAGACCCGCGTAGAAAGCCTGCTTGCTGAAGAAGGCAAGGGGAATGACTATTTTGTGCGGGTATCTGTAGTGAGTGGCGGATGTTCCGGTCTTACCTACAAGATGGACTTCGACAATGAGATGAAGGCTGGCGATCAGGTTTTTGAGGACAAGGGCATGAAATTGGTTACCGACAGAAAAAGCATTCTGTATCTTTTCAATACCACCCTGGAATTTTCAGACGGACTGGATGGTAAAGGCTTTCATTTCATGAATCCGAATGCCAGCCGCACCTGTGCTTGCGGGGAAAGTTTTTCTGTTTGATAGAACCTTACAGCGTTCATTTTTCATTGTTTAATAAAGGGGAATACTCCTTTTTTGCCATCAACAATTAGCATCAAATGATAGCTCCCGGCCTCTAGCTTCCTCACGTCAATTTCCAGCTGATTTTCTCTAATCCTTGGTATTGTCTGGATCATTTGCCCCAATGGTCCCAGCAGCTGAACCATTGCCTGGGGTTCTTTGATGGGACCTATGCTGAGGATATTGCTGACAGGATTGGGGAATACACGCATGGGTTCACTGGCCGGTCTTAGGAAAAGAATATTGGAGTAAACAGCCCTTCCTTTTTTGTCTACTGACCTGAGCCGGATCAGATTCCCCCTGATGCGTGATGACTTCAGGTCAAATGAATAACTGACCTTTCCCAGTTTATTTTTGGAGGGGATTGAATCAATGGCAACATAAAGTCCGTTTCCAATGCTTTTTTCTATCACGTATTGTGCCACCGTTTCATCCTTATCGGTTGTCCAGCGCAACCGCGTAAAGCCATTCCGCTCCTGCAGAAAGAGCTCAAGGCTTTCCTTTGATAAGGCCAATGGAAGCATGCTGCCAAAGGTGTAGATCCCAGATGCAAGGATGGTGGGTGCACTGGCAACTGTATTGGGAATGGTATTGTTGGCATACAAAGGAAGGAGTTCCCACCTGACAGCAGATGATCCTTTTCTCACCAGCATGGGTTGTCCATTGATGTTGTTGGTGCTGTTCATTCCCAGCCTGAGCCGGAGAATATCTGTGCTGGGCAGGCTGTCTGATGGGAAGATCTTTTTGATGCTCCAGTATTCGCTGTTGCTCACAGACTGCAAGGGGAATGTCTTTGCGCTGTCTGGAAAAGCATGACCCATGGCATGGTATTCTACCTGAAATAGGGCAGCGTCGTTGCTTTGTTTGGAAAGGATGACGGGTGCATAGTAATTTGCTTTGCCAACAGGGAATTGCAGGTCTTTGGCAACATTTGCCGAATACCTGAAAGGACCGGTCACGAAACCATTGCTGCCTGCATATAGTTTACTGCCTGAGAAAGTCAGGATATGGTTGCTATCGGTGTTGATGTTTCCTTTATCCAAATGTAGGCTATCGGTAACCTGCAGTGCTGCGCTAAGCACCAATTGCCCGCTGGGTTTATTCACTGAAAGCGAAGCCACAATGTTGGGGAATCGACCACCTGTTTGTTGGATTCCCTCTCCATAGAAAACATGGTTGGTCTTGGGATGAAGTGACAGATTTTTCAGCCGGATATTTCCGATGGTACTATCCGTTGAAATTCCTTCTGTTGCTCCAAAACCCAGTGTGGAAGCACTGTCTGCCAACATGCTTCCTGGTCCTGAAAGGGAATAACTGCCCAACATCATGGAAGCTGAAGGAGCAATTTTCCAGAGTGTTTTGGCATTGTTCAGTGTTGCATTTGAAGTCAACTGAAACATTCCTCTTGATACCAGTACCTGATTGAAATTATCTCCCATGGTCCAGCTGCCCGTAATCGCAATGCTGCTGCTGTCTCCAATGAATTGCAGTTCCCGGTTGATGGTATCTGCCAGGGAGGGATTGAGTGCCATCCTTCCTTTTACAACAAGTTTCTTGCCAATGCGGATATTGTTGTTGAGTGAAGACGTGAAACTGCTGCTGTCAGCAACCTCAAAGTCTCCATAGATGCGGAGTCCACTTGTGCCGCTTCCCGTATATGATTTTTTCCCTGCAGTATGGGAAGAAAGCCGAAGTGTTCCGAATTGCTTCCCAGAAACAGAGAGGGTATAGCCGGCGTTGCCAGGAACATCAAATTCAAAAACACCCTGGTAGGTGGACGGTTCAAGCAAAAGTTTTGAAACAATGGTGGCATTACCCCTTTGGGTCCTGTGCACATAACGGCCTCCATTTTCTATAGAAAAACTGCCGTTCAACAGGATGGGGTTGCCGGAACTTGCGCCGGAGTTGTTGATGAAGATACCAGTCTTTGCAATCCGGAGTGCAGTTCCGGTTGAGGCAATCGTCAGTGCCGATGAGGCAATACTGGTACTGGGCAGTTCAACAACAATGGCATTGCCTGGCCCTGGCAGGATGGAAAGGGAATGGACAGTTACAACATTCAGCCCTGAGGGCAACATGATCTTGTATCCTCCCGGAACCCGTTCATTGTCAATGACAACATCATCACCAGGTAAAGGGGTTCCATCCGGGAACCAATTGCGCGCATTGCTCCAAAGGCTGTCAAGGCCCTCCCCATCCCATTTTTTCTGTCCAACTGCGGATGCTGCCAATGCCAGCAAAATAAAAGTCATCATCAACCATTCTCCTCTTTTCATACCCTTTCACATTGATTT
>JAIPBY010000046.1 GCA_021738605.1 Chitinophagaceae bacterium
CTCTTCCTGGAAACTGCCAAAAAGCTTGTCCCATACAATGAAAACCTGTGAGTAATTTTTATCAATGTATTCAGGGTTGATGGCATGGTGAACCCTGTGATGCGATGGGGTTACAATGATTTTCTCTAAAATACCCATCCTGTCAATGTGTTGGGTATGGTACCAAAACTGAATAAACAGGTGAAGCGGTGCAACAATGGCAATCACATTGCCGGGTACGCCCAACAATGCCGCTGGCAAGAGAAAAAAAGTGAACAATTTGAAAAAAACGGAGATGCTTTGCCTCAGTGCACACGCCAGGTTGAACTCTTCGCTGCTGTGGTGAATGATATGGGCGTTCCAGAATACATTGGTGGTGTGTTGAATCCTGTGTATCCAATATCCTGAAAAATCAAGTGCGATAAATGCGATGACATATACGGCAAGGCCTTCTTCAATCCTGGTGATGGCCAAATGCCTGACCATCCAGCCATAACTGATGATGGCCACACTGAGGCCCAATACATCCTTGGTAACATTGGTGATGCCAGATGCAAGTGATGAAACCATGTCCATGGTCCTTACCGTGTCATGGCCTTTCCTCCAGCCATACCATTTTTCCAGCAACACCAAGAGAAGGAATATCGGCATGGCGATCAATAAAATCTTACCATAAGTCTCCATATACAACCAATTAGATCTCCAATTTCGTTCATTTTATTTAAATTGTACACCTATGTCTACCCAACCCCTTTCTCTTTCGTTGAATCATGCAACACACCAGTTGTCTGGTCATGTTTTTGAGTGTGTTGATGCGCATACCTGCGGCAACCCTGTGCGGTTGGTCGTCTCAGGCGGACCTGCATTAGAAGGTAACAACATGAGTGAGAAACGCCAGCATTTTTTGCGTGAATTTGATTGGATAAGAAAAGGGCTGATGTTCGAACCCAGGGGGCATGACATGATGAGTGGCAGCATCCTTTATCCACCGCATGATCATGAGAATGATTTTGCAGTGCTGTTTATTGAAACCAGTGGTTGTCTGCCCATGTGTGGCCATGGTACCATCGGAACCATCACGGCTGCCATTGAATCGGGATTGGTAAAACCCAAGGTCAGTGGAAAAATCAGGATGGAAGCGCCTGCAGGGCTGGTGCAGATTGAATACAAGATGACAGGGAATAAGGTTAGTTCTGTTCGCCTCACCAATGTGCCAGGATACCTCGACCAGGCTGATTTGGCGGTGGATTGCCCTGGGCTTGGAAGCATCAGCGTGGATGTTGCGTACGGCGGAAATTTTTATGCCATCGTTGATGTACAAGAAAACTTCCCCGGACTCGAACATTTTACCGCAGACCAACTCATCAGCATGGCAAGGCAGCTCAGGAAAAATATCAATGCAAAATACACATTCGTGCATCCGGAAGATCCAACGATCAATGGGTGTAGTCATATTCTCTGGTGTGGTGTCGTCATCGATCCCACATCCACGGCACGCAATGCTGTGTTCTATGGCGACAAAGCCATTGACCGATCGCCCTGCGGAACAGGAACCAGTGCCCGCATGGCACAGTGGTATGCCAAAGGGTTGTTGAAAAAAGGTGATGAATTCATCCACGAAAGCATTATTGGAAGCAGGTTCATCGGTCGCATAGAAGAAGAAACTGCTGTCAATGGCAAGCCCGCCATGCGACCATCCATTGAGGGATGGGCAAAAATTTACGGACACAATACCATTTCAATCGACATTGACTACGACCCTTATGCACATGGGTTCCAAGTTATTTAATACAAGTACATGAAAAGAAATAGTTTGTTATTTTGCCTTCTGTTGACAGCTGCTGCATATTCCCAGCAAAGCAACCAGATGATGTATGATAAGCCAGCCGCTTATTTTGAAGATGCCCTGCCCATTGGAAATGGCCGGATTGGCGGCATGGTCTATGGGGGGATTGGGAAAGACAGGATTTCATTGAATGAGGCAACGCTTTGGGCAGGATATCCGGTGGATGCCAACATGAACCCAGCGGCAAAACAATACCTGCCCCTTGTGCGGGAAGCATTGTTTGCAGGCAATTATAAGAAAGCAGACAGCCTTAACAAATTCATGCAGGGCAAGTTCTCTGCATCATATGCACCCCTTGGCAATCTTTTGATGAATTTCAATCTCAAAGAGGCTACCCAATATTCCAGGACACTCGATTTGCAAAAAGGAATGGTCAATGTTTCTTTTGAGTCGGATGGAACAAGTTATACCAGAGTATATTTTGTTTCCCATCCAGATCAGTTGATGTTTGTAAAACTCAGTTCCAAGGGGAAAAACAAGATGAATGTTGAACTGACCATGAACAGCCTGCTGGTTCACAAACTGATGCCAGCAGTAAAAGGATTGGCCATGAATGGCATTGCACCATCATTGGCCGAGCCCAGTTACCGTGGCAAGATGCCCAATGCAGTGCAATATGACAGCGCCAATGCCATGCGCTTTTCAGGCGTGGTGAAAATTCTCTCTAACAATGGCAAACAAAAAAATACGGATTCCTCTGTACAGCTTTCAGATGCCTCTGAAATCCTGTTGGCCATATCCCTGGCCACCAGTTTCAATGGGTTTGACAAGCATCCTGTCAAAGAAGGGAAAGATGAAAAGCTATTGGCAGCCAGGGTCCTGCAGCAACTTGCAGCAGCAGATTATGGCATCATCCTGAAAAAACATGTAGCAGATTTTTCCCGGTATATGGACCGTGTTTCCCTTGATTTGGGAGCATCTTCCAACGGTAATTTGCCTGTAGATCAAAGGTTGAAAAACTTTTCAAAAGCACAGTCAGACAATGCATTGGTATCCCTTTATTTTCAGTTCGGCCGTTACCTCATGGTCAGTGCATCCCGAACGCCAGAAGTGCCCATGAACCTGCAAGGCATCTGGAATGAGCAGGTTCGTCCACCATGGAGCAGCAATTATACCATCAACATCAATACAGAGATGAACTATTGGCCGGTGGAAACAACCAATCTTTCGGAGTTTCACCAACCCATGATGGGCTTCATCAAGAACCTCAGCAAAACGGGAGCTGTTACGGCCAAGTCATTTTATGGATTGGATGGATGGGTGGCACACCACAACTCTGATGTTTGGGGTATTTCTAATGCCGTAGGCGATTTTGGAAAGGGAGACCCCGTCTGGGCCAACTGGACAATGGGTGGAACATGGATGAGCACCCATCTCTGGCAACATTTTCTTTTTTCAAACGATACAGCCTTCCTTAAAAAAGAGGCCTATCCCCTCATGAAGGGCGCGGCATTGTTCTGTCTTCAATTTTTGGTGAAAGATCCCGCAGGCAATTGGGTTACTGCCCCATCAACCTCCCCAGAAAACGTATTCATTACCGAAAAGGGAGTGAAAGGAGCGGTATTGTTTGGAGGAACTGCAGACCTTGCCATGATCCGGGAATTGTTTTCCAATGTGATCGATGCAGACAAGATACTCAAGCAGGATCCTGCATTTTCAAACCAATTGAAACAGGCCCTGGAGCAACTTCATCCCTACCAGGTTGGAAAAAAGGGAAACCTGCAGGAATGGTATTATGACTGGGCAGACAACGACCCCAACCACCGCCATGTTTCCCATTTGTTTGGTCTGTATCCAGGCTCCTCCATCACCATGTCAAAGCAGCCATCATTGGCCAATGCCGTAAAGCGTTCACTTGAACTGCGCACCAACAATGGCACAGGCTGGTCCATCGCCTGGAAAATCAACCTATGGGCAAGGTTACACAATGGCGAAAGGGCATATGATGCCATCAAAACCATCCTTACCTATTACCCCGCTGACCGCAACGAAGTCAAAATGGCTGGCGGCGGTACCTATCCTAATTTGTTCGATGCCCATCCTCCGTTTCAGATTGATGGAAATTTTGGGGCCACATCAGGAATCGCTGAAATGCTGATGCAGAGCCATGATGGTGAAATCCTGTTGCTGCCTGCTCTGCCAGCTGAATGGCCAACTGGTGCTGTCAAAGGATTGAAGGCAAGGGGCAATTTGACTGTTGATATTGCATGGGAAAATGGAAAGCTTAAGACGGCGGTGATCAGGCCATCCACATCCATCAACAAGGAAGTCAGGTACGGTGAAAAAACATGGCAGATCAGTTCCAATAAACCACTCATCATCCAATTCTAAAACATAAAAATCATTATTATGTCTACCATCAGGATTTTTACTACAGTATTGTTCGTGCTTGTTTCCTTTTGGGGGAATGCACAGCAGGCCAGTGTCCACATCAATCCTGTCAACTTTTCCAAAGTGATCATCAATGATGATTTTTGGAAACCCAAAATTGACAAGGTGGCTACCAAAACCTTGGATGCCTGCATCTATCAAACAGAAGTGAATACCGGCAGGATCCGGAATTTTGAGAAGGCAGCAAGAGCAAAGGGGGAACAGCACGAAGGGATTTTCTACGACGATTCAGATGTATACAAGGCAATTGAAGCAATGGCGTATGCCATCAAACTGACTGGAAACAAGGCGCTTGAGCAAAAAGCAGATGAGTGGATTGACAAAATAGCTGCATCTCAACAAAGAGATGGTTATCTCAATACATACTATATTCTCACCGGCTTGGACAAGCGTTGGACGGATATGGACAAGCACGAGGATTATTGCGGTGGGCATATGATTGAAGCGGCCGTTGCTTATTTCGATGCAACAGGAAAAAAGAAGTTCCTTGACGTAAGCAAACGCTGGGCTGATCATTTTGATGCAACATTTGGCCCAGGAAAAAGGAACTGGGTAACCGGCCACCAGGAGCTGGAACTGGCACTGGTAAAGCTCTACAAGGCTACAGGAGAGAAAAGATACCTCACGCTCGCCGATTGGTTGCTGTCTGAACGAGGAAAGAACCATGGCATAGGCAGTCAATGGAAAAATGGCAAGGGCACCGATTATTCGCAAGACCTGCTTCCGGTAAAAGAGCAGTCAGAAATTACTGGCCATGCAGTGCGTGCCATGTATCTCTACACAGGCGCTGCAGATGTGGCAGCGCATACCGGCGACCAAGACTACCTGCTGGCCATGAGAAGGGTATGGCAGGATGTGGTTTTTCGCAACATGTATATTACGGGTGCCATAGGTTCTGCAGGAAAGAACGAAGGCTTTTCAAAGGATTATGATTTGCCCAATGAACAGGCCTATTGTGAAACATGTGCCTCTGTGGGGATGGTTTTTTGGAACCAACGGATGAACAGCCTTACAGGTAAAGCTGAATACATTGATGTACTGGAAAAAAGTTTGTACAACGGTGCACTGGATGGACTTTCATTGAGTGGTGATCGTTTTTTCTATGGCAATCCACTGGCCTCACAGGGCAATCACAACCGCAGGGAATGGTTTGGTACTGCATGCTGTCCATCCAATATTGCAAGATTGATTACTTCGGTCGGCGGCTATGTTTATGGCCAGGAAAGCAATACCATCTACATCAATCTTTTTGTGGGCAGTGAATCTTCATTTGATCTGGCATCATCAACCATGAAAATAAAAACATCAACTTCCTATCCATGGCAAGGAAATGTTAGCTGTAATATTTCCATGAGTAAAAAAGAAAAAGCGGCTATCGCATTCAGGATTCCAGGGTGGCTCAGGAATACGCCAGCACCTGGCAATCTTTATTCATTCCTTAACCAATCGGATGCTGCGCCAACAATCCTTGTCAATGGTAAATTGGTAGCATTCAAAGAAGAGAATGGTTATGCCGTCATTGAAAAAGAATGGAAAGATGGTGATATGGTAGAATACAGAATGCCCATGGAGGTGCGCAAAATCGGCGCAAAAAAAGAGCTGGTTGACAACAATTATCGGATGGCACTGCAACGCGGTCCAATTGTCTATTGCGTTGAGGGTGCAGACAACAATGGAAAAGCGTGGAATATTTTTTCCCCACTAACTGCCAATTTTGAGATTGAAAATTTTAATGTGCTTGATGAAAAAGTAATCAGCCTTGTTTCAACATTGCCTGTTTTACAGATTGATGCTGATGGACAATCAACCAAAACCCTAAACCAAAAAGTGCGCGCAATTCCGTATTACACATGGTGTAACCGGGGAAGCAATCCCATGCAGGTATGGTTGCCAACAGTATACAAGGATATCAAAATAAATTACTAGGACCAATTGGAGAAGGACAATTCCTAATTCAACTAACTTTGAAAAAAAGGGAAAGATGAGCAAGGTTATCGTAGCAGGCGGGGGTGTAATTGGACTGTGTGCAGCCTATTACCTGAACAAGGCTGGCCATGAAGTTGTTTTGATTGACAAAGGAGACCTTAAACAGGGTACATCCTTTGGCAACGCAGGATATATTTCCCCCAGTCATTTTATTCCACTTGCCTCTCCTGGCATTGTTGCCAAGGGCCTGCAATGGATGCTGAGCTCCAGTTCACCTTTTTATATCAAGCCCAGGCTCAACATGGATCTTATCCGATGGGCGCTGACTTTCTGGAAAAGGTCCGGCAAGGCAACAATGGAAAGAAATATTCCCCACCTCAACAACATTCTTCATCTGAGCCGTGAACTCACTTCTGAAATCCGTAATGATTTGGGCAATCAATTCCGGATGGAGGAAAAGGGATGTTTTATGCTCTACAAAACTGCCTTGACTGAAAAGCATGAAATTGAATTGGCAAAGGAGGCCGCGGCATTGAACATCGAAACCCAAGTGTTCAGCGCAAAAGAGGTCCAGGCCATGGAGCCAGAGGTGGAGGTCAACGTGAGGGGAGGGGTTTTGTATCCCATTGATGCCCATTTGCATCCTGGCGATTTGATGAAAACCATTCACGATCATTTGCTGCAGTCGGGGGTAGAATTTCAATTGGAAACCACCGTTACTGGATTTGAAAAACAAGGAAGAAAAGTAACCAAAGTATTGACAGATAAAGGAGATTTTACCGGAGACGAGATTGTTTTGGCCACAGGTTCATGGCTTCCGGCAACCAGCCGAGACCTCGGTATAGACCTTCTTCTCCAAGCCGGTAAAGGGTATAGCATGACGTTCGATGCAGTTGAAAAAAACCTTCATTATCCTGCAATCCTTGTAGATGACAGGGTGGCCATGACCCCTATGGGTGCTGATCTTAGGATGGGCGGAACCATGGAGATCAGTGGTATCGGTTCACCCATGCTGATGAAAAGGGTTCAGGCCATTTTCAAGGCTGCAAAAAATTACTACCCTGATTTGCCTGTAGCATTTCCGACCCAAGACAAGATTTGGCATGGACTCAGACCTTTGAGCCCAGACGGTCTTCCATATATTGGCCGACACTCAACATATGATAACATCGTCATGGCAGGTGGCCATGCCATGCTTGGCCTCTCTCTTGCAGCGGCAACAGGGAAGTTGGTGGAGGAGATTGTTGGCGGGCTCGAGACAAGTATTGACATCAGTGCATTCAATGTAGAACGATAAAAAATAAATCAAGCATATGAAAAAATCAATGTTATTGTTTTTAATGGTGGTGGGTATGGCATCAGGTGCAATGGCCCAAAGCCTCAACAAATTATGGGCTACCGATACCACCCTGAAAGTTCCTGAGTCTGTGCTGCTGGATAGCAAGAACCAGCGTTTGTATGTTACCAATATTGATGGGAAAGGCCCTTGGGACAAAGATGGTAAAGGGTCTATTTCATTGCTGACCCTTTCTGGGAAAATCCTTAATCCCGATTGGATCAAAGGATTGCATGCCCCCAAAGGCATGACCATGTTCAGCGATTTTCTGGTTGTAGCGGATGTCGATTCAGTTGTCATAATTGAGGTTACCAAAGCACAGATTGTAAAAAAGCTTTACATCGAAGGGGCTAAGGCGTTG
Organism: Chitinophagaceae bacterium; assembly: GCA_021738605.1. Lineage (GTDB taxonomy): Bacteria > Bacteroidota > Bacteroidia > Chitinophagales > Chitinophagaceae > Pollutibacter. The sequence goes on from JAIPBY010000046.1 coordinate 7,840, forward strand.
AATGATATCACATCAGACAAGCGTGGTAACATGTATGTGTCAGATTCCAAGACCCAAAAAATCCATTTTATTGATATCGATAAGCTGGAAGTTAGTTTGTTCGCTGAGGGGTTCAAAGGCTTGAACGGCCTGCATTATGTTGACAAGACCTTGTACTTTACAGATGCTGGGGCACTTTACAAATTTGGGAAAGACAAATCAAAAACACTGATCACTGAAGGCATGGAAGGCGGAACGGATGGTATAGAGCAAGTAGATGAAAATACATTTCTTGTGTCCTGCTGGGCAGGTTCTATATGGTTGGTAAAAATGAATGGTGAAAAGAAATTGTTGCTGGACACCAGGAAAGAGGGTATAAACACAGCAGACATTGGGTACGACAAGAAAAACAAAATTGTTTATGTTCCTACATTTTGGAAGAACCATGTAGTTGCTTATCAGCTCCAGTAATTTATTTTATTTTAAAAAGCAAAGGCACAAAGTATTCAAACTTTGTGCCTTTGCTTTAATATTTATATCGCTTGTATCGCCGACAGCAGAATCACTTGCTGTTGGCTTCAGGAGATTACTTACCTAATTTGGCTTCAAGGTATTTCACCATTTCAGTATTTCCGGCGATTTTCAATTTGTTCATGATGCCACCCAGTATCATGCCATTGATATACGGGTTGGTCTGCTCTTTCACCCCCGCAGGTATTTCATCCCTGAAAGCAGTAATCATGTCGATGGATTTTTTTATCCGATCATTGCTTTTCATTGACCCTGTCATTTCACCGATCTGCTGCATCAACATGAACTTCTCATTGGTCAATCCCAATGCGGTAAATTTATCAGCAAGTTTATCAAAAACTTCTTCTTTGCCAGAGGCAACCAGGATGGAGTTGATGGCATTATCCAATTTTCCTTTTGCAGGCTTGTTGGACAATTCCATTGCATGTTTGAGCGCAAGCACACTGTCCGTTTTGGATAGCGCTTCCAAAGCAGCTCCTGACACCGAATAAGATGAGTCATTGATGTTTTTTTCATAAAGAGACGCATATTTCGCATCGGCTGTTTTGCTCAACCCCTCTATCATGCTTGCTTTGACAGGCCTGTTGGTTTCCTTGTTCACCAACACAGCAACTGTCTCCTCAAAGGTTTTTCTGATGCGGTCTTTTTTCATATCAATTTTGCCCATCGCAAGCAATCTTATGCCATGGAAAGGATCATTGAGGGCATCTTTCAAGAGTGCCAAGGCCTTGGGATCATCCGTCTTCTTCCCACAAAAATCAACTGCTTCTTTTCTGTCGAGATAATTTCCCGCCTCATAATATTGATGGATATAGTTGTCCAGGCTTTTGTTCTCTTTCTTCTCACAAAGCAGGATTTTCTCTCCATCAAAATTGATCAGGTCCGGTTTCGTGGTGGAAGCAAAACTGAAACTGTCTACTGCATGCTCAATCCAAACCTCATTCCTAGTCCTGGTCTTGCCATTGTAAACATCAATGAAGGTGGGTATCCTGAAAACTTTTCCTGTGGTTTGTGTTTGCTTTACAATCACAGTGGCCTTTTGTGCTGCTTCATTGTATTTGTATTGGATATCGAGTTTTGGATGGCCATTGCCAAAATACCATTGGTTGAAATACCAGGTAAGGTCCATCCCACTAACCTCTTCAAAAGCCAGGCGCAAATGATGGGCTTCAGCAGACTTGAATTTATTGCTGCTCAGGTAAAGATTCAATCCCTTGAAAAACGCACTGTCTCCAATATGTTTTCTCAACATGTGCAAGATCCTTCCGCCTTTTTGATAGCTGACGGCGTCAAACATTTGCTCCCTGTCTTCATAATAAAACCGCACAAGGTCTTTTTTGGAATTGTCACCCATCAGGTACCCTTGCATACCGCTGAAATTTTCAGCATCACCAGCATCCTTACCATACTTATATTCATCCCAAAGGGTTTGGCTATAGTCAGCAAAGGATTCATTGAGGGTAAGGTTGCTCCAGCTTTCGGCAGTTACATAATCGCCAAACCATTGGTGAAATAATTCGTGTGCAATGGTGCCTTCCCATATATTCCCATCGGTCAGTTCTCTGGCATCCTGTTGGGCGGTTTCCTGGTGGATGGTGGCGGTGGTATTCTCCATGGCACCGGCTACATATTCCCTTCCCGTGATTTGGCTGTACTTGGCCCAGGGGTATTCAACACCGGTAATTTTGGAGAAATAGGTCATCATTTCTGGTGTGTTGCCAAAGATTTTCTTGGCCACCGGTCCGAATTCCTTTTCAACATAATAATTCACTTCCTTTCCCTTCCATGAATCTTTTATCACGGCATAGTCGCCTACGCCCATGAAGAACAGGTAAGGAGAGTGGGGAAGGTCCATTTTCCAGTAATCCGTTCTGGTGCCATCATTGTTGTTCTTCTGGCTAACCAATTTCCCATTGCTAAGGCTAACATATTTCGATGGCACAGTCATGTAAAGCTCCTGGGTTGTTTTTTGTTGGGTCTGATCAATTGTGGGAAACCAAACAGAGTTGGATTCCGTTTCACCCTGGGTCCAAATCTGGATGGGTTTATTTTTTTCCTCTCCCTTGGGATTGATGAAATAAAGACCTTTCACACCCAGCATCGGGTCTCCTCCGGCCTCTTTCTCATATTCATTGGGCTTGGATACGTAATTGATGTAAACGGTATAGTTTTCACCTTTCTTGTATGTCTTTGGCAGCTTTATGGACAGCTGTTTCCTGTCATAACCATATTCCAGGTTTTTCAAGGACTTGTCAGGCTGAACCATGGATACCTGAATGATATCCATTCCTTTAGCATCCAGCGTTAAAGCTGCTGTTGGATTGAAATGCGGCGTCAGTGTAATCCATGCCTTTCCCAAAAGGGAAGTTTTCTCATAGTCAAACCGCACATCAAGTTTGGTGTGAACAAGGTTGTTGACCCTTGTAGGGGTATACCGGGGTGTTTTTTTCCAGCTTGAGTCAACAGGTCCTTTTCCCTGGGAAAAACCCATGATGGCGAGGGCGCTTACAAGCAATAAGATCAAGTAATGTTTCATATTCAGATGGTTTATGTTGCAAATATATCAAGGCAATGGTTTAACATTTGCCAATTTTGATGGATGGTAAAATCCTTGCTTTGTGAATCATTCTTTTATTAGATTTGTAACATGTCAATTATTTCAGGTATTCGAATGTTTTGCTTGCTCATGGCCATGATGGCTTTTCAGTGCTTGCGAGCCCAGCATTATATTTTTATTGAGGCAGATGGCCAACAGCCATTTTATCTCAAGCAAGGAAATACGATGGTATCTTCATCTGCAGCTGGTTTCCTGATTCTCCCGAAGATTAAAGCGACAGAGATGGAATTCTCCATCGGCTTCCCCAAAAATGTTTATCCTGAGGTTGCATTCTATATCAATGGAACCGACCGTGACCGAGGCTTTCAATTGAAGCAGATGGAAGGACAAGGCTGGTCTTTGTTCGACCGCACCAGCCTAGAGGTGATCAAAGGCGAGGTGCCCCAATCCGCACCCATCGAAATGAAATTGCCACAGAAAGAGGAGGGTAGCTTTGCACAGCTTCTGGCAACTGCTACTGACGACAAATCATTGTTGGAGCGTATTCCAAAGAAAGACAGTGTAGAAAAGGCTTCCCTCAACAAGTCCATCACAAAGGCTGGGTTGCCTACCTTTGTAGTGAAATCTGGTTTGAAAGACAGCCTCGGTACAAAAGACAAGGTCATTTTACCCCCGATTTCCATCAGTGCCCAAATGGAGGATACGGGAGTCAAGCGGTTGGTTTATGTTGAAAAAACAATCAAAGGAACTGATGACACCATTGCTGTAGATATTGAAAAGAAGAAGATTGTTGCCGCAATAGAATCCTTTTCGCAGCCAAAGGATGGTGCGTTGATTGCGCCCCCCTCGAATGTCATTGCAAATCCTTTGGTTTCTCCAGATACTATTTCTCATGCAGGCAAGCCTATCGTTGATACCGATAGCAGCAAAACGAACGTCCAAGTTTCAAAAGCAAGTCCAATCATTGTTTGTGATCGTCCCATTGCCGATTACAAGGATATTCGGGCACTGCAGAAGAAGTTGTTGGGCATTGCAACTGATGAGGACCAACGAAATTATGCGGTAAAGGCATTTGGGCGGAAATGTTTCAATACCAAGCAGGCGCTTGAAATTGGATGGTTTTTTGTTGACGAGACAAGCAGGCTTCAGTTGTTCAAGTCGTTGAAGCCACTCATTGCTGACAAAGACTCATTTGGAAACCTTGAAGTTTCTTTTTTGAAGGAAGAGAATATTACAGCCTTCAGGGCCCTTGTTGCAGGAAGCAATTGATTAAACCCGTAGGCATGCCAACTTATTTTTTAGCCTTAGCATACAAGGGGACACGCTTTGCGGGTTTTCAGATTCAGGACAATGCCATCACCATCCAAGGGCAGGTAGAAAGGGCAATGGCCACTTACCTTAGGGAAAACGTCCAATTGACAGGCTCCTCCAGAACTGATGCTGGGGTGCATGCCAACAGAAATTTCTTTCATTTCTCCATTGATCGCCAGCTAAAGGATGAATTTGTTTACCACGTCAATGCCATTTTGCCTCCCGATATTGCCATTACCGGTATTTACGCTGTGCCAGAGGGAAGCCACAGCAGGTTTGATGCAATAGGAAGGAGATACAAATACCATATATACAACAGCAAGAATCCTTTTTTGAATGACAGGTCTTGGTATTATCCTTATCCAATGGACCTTTCCGGCCTCAATCAGGCAGCCAGCTCCCTGTTGGGACTGCATGATTTTACCAGCTTCGCCAAAAGAAGAACCCAGGTATATACCCATGTGTGTACTATTTCTGTTTGCCAGTGGCATGAAACGGGAGATGGTTGGGTTTTTACGGTTGAAGGCAACCGCTTTCTCCGTGGGATGGTCAGGGCCCTGGTAGGTACAATGGTTAAAGTTGGGCGCCAAAAGATCAGTGTTGAATCATTCCAAAACGTGTTGTTATCAAAAGACAGTGCCATGGCTGATTTCTCTGCACCCGGTCATGGATTATTTCTTGATGATGTTATTTATCCCAGTGAAATAGCCGCATTGTTGAGGTAAAATGCATCAATTTTTTTTGCCTCAAAACCCTTGCTGGCATTGATTTTCAATATTTTGTAAAAAAACAAATCAATTTAATTTGGAACGTATGAGAAATGCTTCCTATATTTGCATCCCGCTTCACAAAAAGCGCAGTTCTTCGAAATAAAATCAGGTCAAATTTTTACTTTTCATTTGAATAAAAATTTGCAGATATAATTTAAAACAGCTAATTTTGCACTCCCAATTCGGTTGGGCAGTTTTGCAAGAAGCTGAAAGATCTTTGAAAGTTTGGAAAGCAGTAACACTCAAATAACCGTCGTAAGATGGTTAGAGGTAAGGTAAGACGCAATTATTATTTTTTGAATTTGAGCAATCAATTTCTACATTATTTACAATGGAGAG
>JAIPBY010000047.1 GCA_021738605.1 Chitinophagaceae bacterium
TCGCCTTTGATCAACGATTTGAATCAACCCATTGGTTCGGTAGTTGCAATGGAGGATTTATCTAATTTAGATAAGCTGAAATCTACTTTTAAGAAATACGTATCGAAGCAAATTGTTGATCAGATTTTGGAGAACGAAGACCATCTTAATTTGGGAGGACAGGAACTGGAAGTAACTACACTTTTTAGTGATATTAGGGGCTTTACCTCAATGAGTGAAAAAATGAGCCCAAAGGATGTGGTTGATTCCCTGAATGAGTATTTTGATAAGATGATTGAGGTTGTCTTCAAACACAATGGGACACTTGACAAGATCATAGGCGATGCGCTAATGGTAATTTATGGAGCACCTATCGGATCTCATAATGACGCAGAAAGGGCTTTGTTAACGGCAATAGAAATGCAACAAAAACTCGAAGAACTTAATATGGTTCGAAAGAGCAGGGGTCAGTCGCCGTTAGAAATCGGTATTGGTCTTAATACAGGAAAGGCGATTTCTGGAAATATTGGATCCAAAGTCCAGATGAACTATACCGTTATCGGTGATGCTGTTAATCTTTCGTCTAGATTATGTTCTTTTGCAAAAGCAGGTCAAATCATTGTTTCGGAATCTGTTTTTGCCGCACTTAAAAACAAGTCAAATTTTGCTTTTCGCGAATTGACTCCGATTTACGTGAAGGGCAAGGAAGGCCCTGTTAACGTATTTGAAGTTGCCTATTTTAAGAACGATTCTTTCAGTTCTATAGAAGAAAAGTATCACCAAATCGAACAGTTTCTGATCAATAATCTTCCTAGCCATTTGGTTTATCATAGCATTGATCACATACGCGATGTTGTTGAAAAAAGCGAGCTATATGGGCGGCTGGAAAACTTATCTGAACACAAAATGCACTTGCTAAAAACGGCAGCATGGTTGCATGACATTGGATATATATGGGATGAAAAAACACATGAAGCAAGAGGATGTCAATTTGCAAAAGAATTCTTGCCAGCTTGGGGATTTGCTCATGATGAAATTGATGCTATTTGTGAAATGATTATGGCAACTCGCATTCCCCAGTCACCGACAAATCTTATGCAGGAGATCTTGTGTGATGCAGACCTTGACTATTTGGGCAGAGATGACTATTTTGGAATTAGTGAAAAACTTCTAACGGAAATACGGATAACCAATGATTTAAACTCCAATGATTGGCAAAAACTCCAATTGGATTTTTTCAGTAAGCACCAATATTTTACAGCATCAGCTAATTCAAAGAGATTTAAAGAAAAACAAAATAACGCACAAAAAATAGCCAATAAAAATTAAAAATTATGGGAGAAGCTAGACACGACAAATCTAAGATGCATTATCAGTTGGACAGAATATCCTTTTTTAGTGACGGTGTTTTTGCTATTGCCATCACTTTGCTTGTCATTGAGTTTAAAGTTCCTGTAATTCAACATGCTACCGATGGGTTATTGTGGAGCTCGCTTGCACACATGGGATGGAAATTACTAGGCTTTATAATCAGCTTTTTTATTGTTGGATATTATTGGTCTGTTCACCACAGAATTTTTGGTTACGTAAACGACTATACCTCAAGGTTAATCTGGCTTAATTTGCTTTTTTTATTTTCAGTTGTATTGCTACCATTTAGTTCTGGCCTGTTGGGTGAATATTCTTCAGAATTAGACTTACATATTCCATACGGCATCTATGTGCTGAATATTGTTTTGACTGCCATCATGAATGTTGTTTTATGGCTTTATATTAGCAACCCCCAAAAGAAATTATTAACCCACGAAATTTCACCAGAAAGAATACGGCTTGGTTTGTATTTTACTTTTGTTGTTCCATCCATGTTTTTATTATCATTTTTGATGACATTGAAGTTCCCTATTGTTGGTAGATTGATACCCGCATTTATTCCATTAATATTGAAATATGGACTGAATGGTTTGGCCAAGCGTGCTCTAGAAAAAGAGAACAAATAATTCTCTGCTCTTATTGAGTATCGTACAATGGATTCAATAACCATTCTATCAGTTGGTAAGTACAATGCTTCCACCAGTGCCCATTTGAATAGTGGTATAGCCATTTTCCTGGCGCAGCACTTTGGCTTTACCGGTGGCTTTTTGCTTAAAGCTCCTTGTATCAAGTTTTAGTTTCACTGTCCCACCTTTCTCTGAGGTTATCGTAACGCTTTTGGTCAAACCATTTTGCCTTACCGCGCTTACAAGATACGCGCCTTCGGCGCGGAGTGTATTAAAAGAAACATCTTTCCACCCATCAGGCACCGCAGGAAACAATTCAATGAATCCTGCATGAGACTGCATCAGCATTTCCTGCACGCCCGCCGCAAATGCGAAATTTCCTTCAAGCGTAAAAGGGCGATAGGTCATGCCGGAATATCCTGATTTGGTCTGGTCGCCATTGACATGAAAACTATTGACCGAACAAAACGCCTTAGCAAAAATCTGCAAGGCTTTTGCTGCCCCATCTCCATCTTTTGCCCTTGCCTTCATATTGGAAAGCCATGCATAAGAATATCCACACCAACCAGAGGGCCCAACGCTATCGAGTTGACGAAGCGAATTTTGTATGATGTTTTTTTCCTTTTCACCATTTTCTGTTTTGATCAATCCGAGCGGGTGAATCGACATCAGGTGGGAGAAATGACGGTGGGATGATGTATAACCCAGTCCTGGAGCGATGTTCAACGCATTGGTTTCTGATACAGAGAGCGCAGGAAACTGCTGAAGGATGGAATCCCAGTGTGCTGCCTTATTTTTCAAACCCAATTCAAGTGCCAGTTCTTTTGCTGCCTTGAAATTGAAGATCATCAGTGAAAGGTCGTAGTTGGTGTTTTGGGGGAACCAAGCAGAAAGGCTGTTGTTGTTGATTTCCGGGCTGGAGCTGATCGGCAGTTTTCTGAAACCATTCTTGTCGATTACTGTCAGGTTTTCAAGGTAAGTGGCGGCTGCAGCAATCCAGGGGAATGCGCGTTCTTTTAAAAAAGCCTTGTCCATGCTGTAGCGCCATTGCAGGTAATAATGGTGCGATAACCAGGAGGAAACCGTTGGTGAAAGCGCATACTGTATCCAGCCCCCCATTTCGGTACCTTCTAAGGTGGTGACACCGGGAACATTTAAACCCTTCACCCCAAAGTACAATTCGGTGTATCGCTTGTAGTTTTCCTTGTTTTGGTCCAAATGGTCAAGGTATCCGATGCCCTCTTCCAAATGGTTTCCGCTGTAAGAAGGCCAATAGCTCAATTGCGTATTCAGGTCGTGGTGATAGTCTCCCTTCCATGGAGGAATCCTGCCATTGTCTGCGGTCCAGATGGCCTGAAGAGAAATTGGAGGAGCACCTTTTCTTGAGGTAGATCCAAACTTGTATTGTTCGAGGTACCATTGTTTTTCAATCATCTCATCAGGAATTCGAATGGCTGATTTGCTCCAAAAATTCGCCCACCAGGCCTTGTGTGAAGCGTGGTCCTTGTTGAAACCGGCGGATAGGTGTTTTTCCAGGAGCGCCTCATTGGTTTCGGGAATCCTGAACCGTTGATTGGTGCTGGAGATGGTCCAGACCCCTTCAATGGTTTTGTTGTCAAGCCGTTTCCACAGCAAGTTGATGGTGTAAGCAAAACCACCCCACCCATCTTGTTTGTAGCTGATGCTGTTGCCCAATTTGGTGATCTTTCCTTGTTGATAGCCCAATCGGGAAAGGTCGTCTCCTTTCACTGGGTCTCCAGCGTTTTTGGTGGCTCCGGTGTATTGTGGGGCAACAAGGTTGATGTCAAAGCTTTCAGGGATATTCTCGAACCTGAACCAGCCAACAGGAGCAGTTGCATGCACAAAGCTTTTCAAAACGGTCCCGTTTTTCCAGCTCACGGTTGAGGTGGCGGTTTTGAGGTCTATGAGAGCATTCGATTGTGCCCCCCAGGCACTGATGGGAACCTCTATGGCCCCGCCAGGAATCTTGCTGGGCGCAGGCTCTCTGTCGTAGGGATGATCAAACAGTTTTTGAACTGTATCGTATTGTTTTTTGGCGACCTGTTCCTGCACCCACTTGAAGCTGAACTCGTCACGATGCAGGCCTTTCATCGGCCTTTCATCCCATAGGTCTGCCCTGTCTAGCGAAATGCGCAGGTTTCCGTTTTTTTCCCAAACCAATGCGCCCAACATGCCATTGCCAATGGGCAGTGCTTCGTCCCAGCGCTTGGCAAGGGTGTCAAATTGCAGGTTGTGTTTTTTTTCCTGTCCGGTTGATTGAAGGGCGGATGCGCAGATGCACAATGCCAACAAAATTATTGTCCTCATGTGCATTAAGGTAAGAAAAAATGACTTGATGGCCGAAGGATTACTTTAGCTTTTGAGGAATAATCAGCCGAAGATAGCAATACTCATCTAACTACCTTTTCTAGCCCTAGTCTTACCAATTCATTCAAAGAAATCCCCTTTTCTTCAGCAACGGATGCAGCTTTTTTATGCAGGTCAACCGGTATTCTAACATTGAATGTTCCTTTGTAGGTTTTCTGTGGAGATCTTCCTTGGGTATGGCATACATCTATATACTCATTCACCGATTCCTTGAATGCTTTTTTCAATTCCCTAACAGAGCTTCCCTCAAAACTGATCAGATCATCTATACCTAAAATCTTTCCATAAAATGTCTCGTCTTCTGCGCTGTATTGAACCGTACCCAGATAATCGCCATATTTAAAAAGATTACTCATTGTTTTTTATTTTGTCTTTATAATGTTCTATGATCAGCAGTATGACATATTTTTTCACAATCTTTCTGGGATGGGGCTCGTGCAATGAAATTACTTGTCCGCGTTCATCTATAAATCTTCTTCTAGATCCTCCACTTATACCATTTGATAACTGATGATATCCCAAGTGTGCCAGCACCAAAACCAATTCATTCCAGGTAAGGTCGCTTGGAATTGTGAGAAACCTTTTTAGCAGTTTTTCTTTTCTACTCATGGAAATGAGCAACTGAAAATCAGTTGCAAAATTAATCAATAATGAAATACTTTATCGTCATGACAAAGAAAATCATTGGTGATTCAGGAGAAAAGAGGAAAAAACCTACAAATAATAGAAAATCATCAAGAATCCATGAGGGATTCCTGAGCCAATTGGTTGATCTTAATTAAAGAAGACTTTAAAAAAATACTATTTAGGTTACTGCTTAAACGCATTCCACCCTTGCGCCGTAACATCGTAAGTGTTGCCTCCCTTGCTTTTGAATTTGGCGCCCTCTTCTGCATCTGCGATGTAGCCGATTACGCTAATCTGTTCGTTGAGGGTCAGCTTTTCGTAGTCGTCTTGTTTGATGGTGAAGACCAGTTCATAATCTTCTCCTCCGCTGAGCGCACAGGCAGTAGGGTCTATTTCAAATTTGTATGCCGCCGTTCTGGCATCTTCAGCAATCGGAAGTTTTTCTTCATAAATAACACAGCCAACCCCACTTTTTTCACAGATATGGAGCAGTTCAGAACTGAGTCCATCGCTGATGTCCATCATGGACGTCGGAAGAATATCTTTCTCTTCAAAAAATTCGAAAATATCTTTTCTTGCTTTTGGCTTGAGCAAACGGCCAATGACATAAGTTTCGTTTTCGAGGTCTGGCTGTACACCCGGGCTTTCAAGAAATATTTTCTTTTCCCTCTCCAGAAAAAGAAGACCAAGATAGGCGCCGCCAAGATCACCGGAAACACAGATCAGGTCGCCTTTTTGGGCGGTAGACCTTTTCACTACCTTGTCTGCCACCACTTCTCCAATGGCAGTAACAGAAATGATAAACCCCTTCTGTGAGGAGGAGGTGTCGCCACCGATCAGGTCCACCCCATGCTCTTCACAGGCGGCATAAACCCCTTCATAAAACTCTTCTATCGCCTCAACACTGAACCGGCTGCTGAGCCCGATGCTCAGGGTGATCTGCGTTGGCGTGGCGTTCATCGCATAGACATCGCTCAGGTTAACGATCACCGACTTGTAGCCCAGGTGTTTTAGCGGGGTATAAGACAGGTCGAAATGCACACCTTCTACCAACAGGTCTGTTGTAATGACGGTCTGTTTTCCAAAATGATCGATGACCGCTGCATCATCACCTACTCCTAAAATGGAAGATGCATTTTGCAGTTCAATGTTTTTGGTGAGGTGATGGATCAATCCGAATTCACCGTAGTCCTTTATCTCTGTTCTTGACATGATATTTTATTGATGTGTATTATGAATCCAGCGAATCAATTCGTCATGGATCTTACCATTCGTTGCAACGATGCGGTGTTGATAGGGCGAATATGCATCGCCATTGAAATCAGTAACCTTTCCACCAGCTTCTTCCACCATCAAATATCCGGCAGCGCTGTCCCAGGGCATGAGCTTGTGTTCATAGAAGCCATCCAACCGGCCAGCTGCCACCCAACAAAGATCAATCGCTGCTGAGCCAAGCCTTCTGACAGGAACACCTTCACGGATCAACCTGCCAAAAACCTCCAATGGGCCATTTTCCATGTCCAGGTAAACGTAAGGGAATCCGGTCACCAGACACGAATGCCTTACGTTGTCTTTTTCGCTGACGCGGAGTTTTTGATCGTTCAGATATGCGCCCTGGCCTTTTTCAGTAAAAAAGAACTCATTCATCATGGCGTTGTACACAGCCCCCATGATCATTTGGCCATTTTTTTCCAAGCCGATGCTTACGCAGCAGAGCGGAATGCCGTTGGCGAAATTGATGGTACCATCGATGGGGTCTATGATCCACTTGTAGTTGGAATCCATTTTCACTTCACCGATTTCTTCACTCAGGATAAAATGATCAGGAAACTCCTCTCGGATGATGCCCATGATCAATGCCTCCGAGGCTTTGTCTACTTCTGTTACGAGGTCGTTGGGACCATCTTTCACCGATATTGAGAATTTACTGTTGATTCTTTCTTTGATGAGCAGTCCGGCTGCATTTGTGGCCTTAAGAAGCGTGCTTTTGAGCATGTTGCAAAGATAACCCAAAAAGGAATAAGGCTCGGGGGTTAGAAGATTCGTGTTGTCTGCAATCATCCCCTTTACCTTTACAAGTGTAGTTGGGGCAAAAGGAGATGAAACAGGTTTAAATATTCCCCTTCTTCATTTCATTGAACGCGTGGTCAACCGCCCTGGCAGTAAGCGCCATATAGGTGAGGGAAGGATTGATGCAAGCGCTGGAGGCCATACTTGATCCGTCTGTGATGAAAAGGTTTTTCACTGCATGCAGCCGGTTCCATTTGTTCAGGACAGATGTTTTTTCATCATGTCCCATCCTCGCGGTGCCCATTTCGTGGTTGGCGTTGCCTGGGAATGACATGGTTCCGGTTTGTTTTACATTTTTCAAACCGATTTCCTCAAACATCGCCTTCATCGTTTCTGATGCGTCCTTGAAGATGGCTTTTTCATTGTCTTTGAAAGAGCAATCAATGGTCATCCCGGGTCGTCCGTAAATATCCTTGATGTTGTGGTTGAGGGTGATGCGGTTTTCTGCGTAAGGAAGCGTTTCGCCATAATAACCCAGGTTGATTTTCCATTTCCCGGGTTCGGTTGCGATGGATTTGAGGTCTTCGCCGATTAAATCACTGCGACTACCCTTTTCCCTTGATGCGGAGCCCTGGTAATAATACCCCCTGATGAAGTTTGGATCTTGTTGATCAATGTTCTTGAAGCGTGGCACATAGATGCCTGTAGGTCTTTTGCCGTAAGTGTATTTGTCTTCAAACCCCTCTATTTCGGCAGTGGTATAAGATCCCTTGTGGTGATCCATGAGGTGACGGCCAACAATATCATAATCATTGCCCATGCCGTTTTGAAAGCGGTTGCTGGTAGAGTTCAGCAGGATATGGGCTGTGGCCAGGGTTGATGCATTGAGGAAGATGATCTTGGCCGTATAGACATAGGTCTTTAAGGTTTCCCTGTCGATGACTTCAACACCGGAAGCCCTGCCCGATTTTTCATCGTACAAAATCCGGTTCACGACAGCTCCTGTGCGGATGGTGAGGTTGCCGGTTTTCGCTGCCGCAGGCAATGTAGAAGATTGCGTGCTGAAATAAGCCCCAAATGGACACCCGCGGTGGCAAAGGTTCCTGCTTTGGCAGGCAGACCTACCGTCCAGGGGTTGGGTGATATTGGCAGATCGGGTATTGATTATTTTTATTCCCGGAAACCGGTTTTCAATTTTTTGCTTGACGTGTTTCTCAGCACAGTTCATCTCAAAAGCCGGCTGAAAAATACCATCGGGAAGGATGGGAAGCCCTTCTCTGCTGCCGTTTACACCGATAAACTTTTCTGCATAATCATACCAGGGCGCAATGTCCTTGTAGCGGATGGGCCAATCTACGCCGTGACCGTCTTTCAGGTTGGCGCCAAAATCCACATCGCTCCATCTTACCGAAATCCTTCCCCAAAGCAGCGATCTTCCTCCAAAAACATCCGCCCTCACCCAATCATAGCGCTGTTTTTCTTCGTATGGATTTTCGATATCCTTGACGTAAAAATGTTTGTTGTCTTCCCCAATGGAATAATGACGGGATTGAACAGTATATATTTTCTTTTCTTCTTCAGTAAGGCTGTTCCGGTGCGGAAACTCCCAGGGGTTTTTGTTGGCTGTTGGATAATCCTTGATGTGTTCCACCATGGTACCCCTTTCCAGCACGATGGTTTTCAACCCCCGCTCACAGAGTTCCTTGGCGGCCCAGCCACCCGAAATGCCGGAACCAATTACAATCGCGTCAAAGTCAAAGCGTTCAGCCATGGGGGTAATAAATCTTGAGAAAGTCTAAATTACAAACAAGTCTTGATGTTTTGAAAAAATACTCTCGCTTTAAATGATGAAGGATTAAAGTGGTTAAATAATTGATCTAAAAAACTCGGGAACAAGGAGAAAAAAACGGTGAATTACTGTTGAATCAACGAAGTATTAAAAACGAGGCCGTTTAATTTTATAATATGATGGCGAACAGTAAAGAAAACCTAAACAAAGAACAAATCATCACCAATATTTTCAGCGTAAGGGGTGTAAGTGTAATGATTGATAGAGACTTGGCCATGCTTTATGGCGTAAAAACAAAGGTTTTGAAACAGGCGGTAAAGCGAAACCTAGAAAGGTTCCCCCAAGATTTTATGTTTCAAATGTCGGAAGAGGAGTTTAAAAATTGGAGGTCACAAACTGTGACCTCCAATTCTCCAGAAAAAATGGGTTTGAGGTATATTCCCTTTTGTTTCACTGAGTTGGGAGTCGCCATGTTATCGAGCGTGTTGTCAAGCCAAACAGCAATATTGATGAATATTGAAATCTTGCGCGCTTTTTCCGCTATGAAAAAAGCATTGCTTACAAACCAGGAAATACTACTGAAGCTTGCGCTAATCGAAAACAAATTGGGATCTCATGAAACAGGTATAAAAGATTTGTTTGAGGCCCTTCGGCTTTTGATTCAACCCCCATCAAAACCACGGGAGAGGATAGGGTTCAAGCCTGAATACTAAACATCACAAATTTGCACACCCTGCTTCAGTGCAGCAATTTTATCATCCCAAGTAGGAATGAATTCCTGTGCCACATAACCCTTGTATCCTGTATCAACAATGGCTTTCATGATGGCAGGATAATTCAGCTCCTGGGTTTCATTGATTTCGTTTCTTCCGGGAACCCCACCTGTATGATAGTGTGCAAAATATTGGTGGTGTTTTTTGATCGTGTTGATCACATCACCTTCATCGATTTGCATGTGGTAAATATCGTAAAGCAGTTTGAAGTTTTCTGAGCCAACCCGCTTGCACAACTCAACACCCCAGTCGCTTCTGTCGCACTGGTAATCCTTGTGGTTGATTTTGGAATTCAACAATTCCATCACAAGGGTAACACCGTGTTTTTCTGCAATGCCAGTGATCTGTTTCAATCCGGTAGCGCAATTGTTCAGGCCCGTTTCGGAGTCCTTGCCGCGGCGCTGCCCTGAAAAGCAAATCAGGTTTTTGTACCCTGCCTTGGCCACCAGCGGAATCATTTCAGTATAGTTCTTGATGAGCTTTTCGTGGAACTTGGTATCGTTGAAACCATCGTTGAGGTTGATTTCCGCACCATTGCACATGGTTGAAACCAGGTCATATTTTTTGAGCATGTCCCAATCCTTGGGACCAACCAGGTCGATTCCTACCAGTCCAATTTTTTTGGCAGATTGACAGAACTCTTCTAATGGAATGCCTGAATAGCACCAGCGGCAGGCGGAGTGGTTGATGTTTCCTTTCAATTTCTTTCCGCTGTCCATTGTTTCAGTTTTTGTGATTGGATTGCCAAAAGATTCAGCACTGATGGTGCCGGCTGCGATGGATCCCAGCATGAGATTCTTGATGGCAGACCGTCTGGTTGGAGTACTCATCCTTAAAATTAACGAAACTATTCAGATTCAAGCATTTCTGCTCCCTGAATATTGTTTATGCATGCAGGTGCTGTAAAAAAAACGGCTTTTTTTCTTCTAAAAAATGGTCATAAAAGGAGCTCAGCTCCTGTTCGTTGTGAAAGATATTGCTGGGAACCACATTCTCCATGTTTCTTTCAAATAAAACTGCAATAGGTGTTAAAAGATATCCGTCTCACAATACTGTTGTACATCAGGCAACTGGACTCTTTTCAACGGGAGGAAGGCTGTTTCGGATGGCGGCATGAATGCTGTCCAATGCTTCTTTTTCCAAGATGGTTTGGCTTGTTTCGGGTTGGTTGTTTTTTGCATTCCTAACCAAGACTACCGCATTCCCTTTTTTTAATTCCTCAGACATGAACTGAAACAATTCTCCGGCAGCAAATACAAGGCCATAGGAGTATAGCTCCTCGATAAAATCGAGATAGAACGTAAATGTTTTCATTAATGCAGATGATTGCGGAGATTTTAGCGGTGGTTAAATGGAGAAAACCAACGAAGAACAGTAATGTAGCCTTATTTTAATCAGCAATGCTAGAAAAAAAATAAAAAAAGCACCAAAAAACATAAACCTAAACTTGGCAAGGTCTGTAAGATTAATTAGCTTCAAAATGTGAAATGTTAATTTAACCCTTTAACCAAACCTAATTTACAATGACTCAGCCCATCAATGCAAACCGTCTTTTTTTGGCGAGCTGTTTTGCACTCATTACTACAGCCTTCTCTTTCAGTATCAGGGCAGGCATCCTCACCCAGCTTGGAACTGAATTGAGCCTGGACCCCGTTCAGCTTGGCACAATCAATTCAATGTGGTTCCTTGGCTTTCCGATTTCCATGATCCTTGGAGGAATTTTTTATGCCAAAATTGGCCCTAAATTGATCATGCAGGTGGCGTTCATTGCACATGCCATTGGTATCCTGACTACCATCTATGCCAGCAGCTATAATGTATTGTTGATTTCCACCTTGTTGATAGGAATTGGTAATGGTTGTACAGAGGCAGCCTGTAATCCCATGATTGCAGATGCTTATACCGGCAATGAGTTTAGCAGCAAGATGAACCGTTTTCACATGTGGTTCCCGGGTGGAATCGTGTTGGGGTCATTGATTTCAAAATTCATGACCGATGCAAGCCTTCCCTGGCAAGCGCAGATCTGGGTAATCCTTGTTCCTACTGTCATTTATGCCATCATGTTCTGGGGACAAAGCTTCCCTCAACCAAAGGCTGAAGCAAGTTCTCCGGTTGCCAACTTCAAAGCCATGTTGAACCCATTGTATTTGTTCATGGCTGCTTGTATGGCCTTGACTGCCATTTCTGAGTTTGGACCACAGGCATGGGTCGGACCCATCCTCGCCAAAGCAGGTGCCAGTCCGATGTTGATCCTGGCCCTGGTTACCGGTTTGATGGCTGTTGGAAGGTTCTTTGCAGGACCATTGATCCATAAATTGAATACTGTTGGTGTTTTGTTGGGCTCTGCTGTATTTGCTGTGATCGGCATCTACATGTTGAGCACCATGAGTGGTGCGGCCCTGTATGTTGCAGCAGTTGTGTATGCGTTGGGCATCTGTTATTTCTGGCCCAACATGCTTGGTTTTATTGCTGAGTCGCTTCCACAAACGGGCGCCCTCGGTCTTTCCATCATGGGTGGTATCGGGATGTTTTCTTCTTCCATGTTCCAGCCAGTGATTGGTGGATGGATCCAAAAAAACAAGACCGTTGCTGAAGCAAGTGGATTGGTGGGCGATGCCGCTGATCTTGCCGCAGGTCAGTCTACCCTTTCCAACATGCTCTTGTTTCCTGCGATTCTCATTGTAGCCTTCGTTGGTTTGTACATCTACTCCAGGAAGGCTCAGAAAGCATAATCATATCGTTCTATGATTTTTAAGGAGGGGGCAATTGCTCCCTCCTTTTTATTTTAACGGAATGCTCATCCGCAAGGGGAATGATTTCAAACAAACAACAGGAAATAATGAAGCATTGTAGCGCTAAATTCATTATTTTTAAAGCTCATTTTTATTGACATTTTTCAATCAACCAACATGAACAGAAAACTAAGAATGGGTATGGTTGGCGGTGGCAAGGATGCCTTCATCGGAGCCATTCACCGCCATGCAGCTGGAATGGACGGACTCATCGAATTGGTCTGTGGTGCTTTGAGCATCAACCCAGACATTGCCAAAGATTCAGGCAAGTCGCTTTTTTTGGCCGAAGACAGGATCTACCTCACGTTTGAGGAAATGATCACCAAAGAAAGCCAGTTGCCGGAAGACAAGCGCATGGATTTTTTGACCATTGTTACACCCAATTTCGCCCATTTTGCTCCAGCCAAAATGGCCATGGAGCATGGTTTTCATGTGGTCATTGAAAAGCCCATTGCCTTCACATTGGAGGAGGCCCTGGAGTTGAAACGCATCCAGGAGGCGACAGGCCGTATCCTTTGCCTTACCCATACCTATTCAGGCTATCCGCTGGTGAAACAGGCCAGGCAAATGGTGAAAGAAGGCAAGCTGGGCAATATCCGCAAGGTTTGGGTGGAATATCCACAGGGATGGCTGAGCAAGCTCACGGAACGCGAAGGCAATGCCCAGGCAGCCTGGCGCACCGACCCCAAGCGCAGTGGTAAAAGCGGATGCATGGGAGACATTGGAACACATGCGGCACATCTGGCAGAATATATTACAGGCTTGAAGATCACCCAGATCTGCGCAGACCTCAATGTGATGGTCGAAGGCAGGATGCTGGATGATGATGGCAACGTATTGCTCAAGTTTGAAAACGGAGGAGCTGGCGTATTGATGGCCTCTCAGGTGGCTGCCGGAGAAGAGAACGCCCTTAAGATCAGGGTCTATGGTGAAAAAGGCGGCA
>JAIPBY010000048.1 GCA_021738605.1 Chitinophagaceae bacterium
AACAGGAAAGACATTCAGATCAGGGAACAACAGTTCTTTGATTGGTTGTTGAAAGGTGAAAAGCCCGCTGTTTGGCTCACGGATGGTGTGCCTGCCACAGAAAAAGGCAGGAGTTGGGGCCTTGAAACCAAGTTGGACCAATAAAAGAAGTGATTTAAAATAAGCGCAATTATGCATTTAAAGTCGGAGCAATCCGACTTTATGCATTGTGTTCATTGGCTTGTTGTCGATGAACAATTCAAAGTCTTCAAGCCCTGCAAACTCGTGGCTTTCCTTCATTTCCTGCAAGGTCAACAACTTGTCGCCAATCGTTATTTTTTCAAGCATGGGCAGCAGCCAATCCGCATCCTGCTTTGGAATATCAATGACCAATGAAGTGGATTTGTTGATGAAGGTGATTGTTGCCATTTCCCTTTGCATCCCTTTCTTTGATTTTGTATAATATTCGACTCCAATGGTTTTGCCCAGCCATACCAATTTTGTGGTGGGCCTGAAAAGCGGCAGGGGATCTTCCAAAAGGATTTTCTCAATATGGTTGGTCTCAACATCCGTCTTGGGTATTTTGAAATCAAACCATTTTTGCAAGGGATCATCGAGGCCAATATGCTGCATGAAATTGAACAGGGATTTCTTCAATCCATAACTGAAAATTTCATGGTCAGCACCCGTTGGGTCTTCATGGGCGATGTCATTGTTGGCAAAACTGCCCACTGCTTCACTCAGTTTTTTCACCTTGAATTTGGATGGATCAAGGCCCACAGGGCTGTGCGCTGTCATCGCAAATTGATGCCAGAACCCTGATTGAAGCACACCGGTTTTAAACAATTGGCGGACCATTTCCAGCGAGTCAACCGTTTCCTGCATGGTTTGTGTAGGGAATCCATACATCAGGTAGGCATGCACCATGATGCCGGCCTCAGTGAAGTTTTTGTTCACCACTGCAACCTGTGCAACGGTGATGCCCTTGTCGATCAGATGCAGCAACCGGTCTGAAGCCACTTCAAGCCCACCACTTACTGCGATGCAACCCGAGGCACGCAACAAGATGCAAAGATCCCTGGTAAAGCTTTTTTCAAAACGCACATTGGTCCACCAACTCACCACCAGTCTTCTCTTGAGTATTTCCAAGGCCAGCGCCCGCATCAAAGCAGGAGGGGCAGCTTCATCTACAAAATGAAAACCGTTTTCTCCAGTCTGTTCAATCAATTCCTCCATCCTGTCGCAGAGCAAAGCTGCAGCCACAGGCTCATACAGCTTGATATAATCAAGGCTGATGTCGCAAAACGTACACTTGCCCCAATAACAACCGTGGGCCATGGTCAGCTTGTTCCACCGGCCATCGCTCCAAAGCCGGTGCATGGGGTTGGCAATTTCAACGGCAGAAATGTATTGGTCAAGCAAGAGATCCGAATAGTCAGGCGTGCCCAATTCTGCCTGCTTATAATCTTTGCAGGAAGCATTGTTGCGGTAGATTACTTTGCCATCCTCCAAGATGAATGTTCTCTTGAGGTCGTCGATATTTTTTCTTCCCTCAACAAAGCCAATCATGTTTTCGATTGGCGCCTCACCGTCATCCAGTGTGATGAAATCAAAAAATTCAAATACCCGTGCATCAGACAAAGAACGAAGTTCAGTGTTGGGGAAACCTCCACCCATGGCAACCTTGATGCCGGGCCTGTTTTTCCTGATCCATTGTGCAGACCTGAAGGCCGTGTACAAATTGCCAGGAAAGGGTACCGAAAAAGCGACGATGCCGGGGTTGATGGCATCGATATGTTGCGCTAACAACTGGAGGTAGATCTTGTCAATATAGGTATGGTCTCCTTGCAAAGACGCATAGAGTTCATCAAAACTGTTTGCACTCCTGCCCAGGCGTTCTGCATACCTGCTGAATCCAAAATGCTCATCTACCACTTCCTTGATGAGGTCAGAGAGATCTTCCATGTACATGGTACAAAGGAACTTGGACAAGTCGTTGTTGCCCATTGTTCCAAATGCCCACTCCAGTTGATCCGTTTGCTCAAACCTTGAAGCCTCTGGCAGAAATTTACGCTTGCTAATGTGGTAAGCCAGGGTCGGATTTTTGCCTTGCAAAAATCCGATAACATGTTCTATCGTATCGGTATAATCATTTTCAAGGGCAACCATCCTGCTGGCATTGGCAGACAGGGTTTTACCCGATTCTTTGATGTATTTGAACAGTTCAATCAAACCGCGTTTGCTGAAGATGGTCAGTATCGTTTCAATGCCGAGATCTGCCTGTTTGCTACTGATCTGTTTGGTGTTCAGAAAACCCTTGATGTAAGCAGTAGCCGGGTAAGGCGTATTGAGTTGCGTAAATGGGGGAGTGACCAAAAATATGGAACTGCTCACTAGAAGGTACGGTTGACATCAAAAGATTCCAGTGCCTCCACAAAAGCTGCCAAGAAAAGAGAACCCATTCCGCCGTCAATGATTCTATGGTCATAAGACATGGAAACGAACATCATGTGCCGGATGGCGATGCTATCTCCTTTATCAGATTCAATGACCACGGGTTTTTTCTTGATGGCACCGGTTGCAATGATGGCCACCTGAGGCTGGTTGATGATGGGCGTTCCCATGAGGCTGCCAAATGTACCTACGTTCGTAAATGTAAAGGTGCCATCCTGGGTATCAAAGGGTTGAAGTTTCCCCGTGCGGGCGCTGTTGGCAAGCCTGTTCACTTGTTTTGCCAATCCAATGATGTTGAATTGGTCGGCATATTTGATCACCGGAACAATCAGGTTCCCATTGGGAAGCGCAGTAGCCATCCCAATATTGATGTCTTTTTTGATGATGATATTGTCTCCAACCACACTGGAGTTGAGCATGGGATATTTCTTGATGCACTTTACAATGGCTTCAATGAAAAGCGGAGTAAACGTTATTTTCTCACCTTCCCTTTTTTCAAATTCTTTCTTTGATTTATCCCTCCAAGCCACAAGATTTGTAACGTCTGCTTCTGCAAAACTGGTCACATGGGCACTGGTGGCAAGGCTCATGGTCATGTGATTAGAAATGTACTTGCGCATCCTGTCCATTTCGATGACTTCAACATTTCCACTGGTCGTTACTTCAGGTTGAGCAGGGGGGGTAACAGGATGTTGTTGAACATAAGCGGGAGGAGCTGCCTGAACAGGTGTTGGCGCAAAAGACTGGCGGACAACCTGCTGTTGGTTGTTTCCTCTTTGCTCTAAGTAGGACAATATATCTGATTTGGTTACCCTTCCATCATTGCCGGAACCCTTGATGTATTCCAGCTCTGAAAAAGGAATTCCTTCCCTTGAAGCAATGTTCATCACCAACGGGGAAAAGAATCTTCCATTTTCTTGTTTGTGCGGAACAGCCATCTCACTGGGCTGAAAAGGAATCCTGATCTCTTCTTGTTGTTGAGCAGTACCATTTACAGCAATGCCATTTTGTGATGAAGGAGCAAGAGAAGGTGCCGAAACAACAGAGGGCTCAGGGGCATTGGTCCTTATTTTGCCAATCACTGATCCAATGGTAATGACATCATTTTCATTGCAAAGAATTTCCTCAAGAACACCGGATGCTGTGGATGGAACTTCGCTGTCAACCTTGTCTGTAGCAATGTCGAGCAGGGTTTCGTCAAGCGACACAACATCACCAACCTTTTTGTGCCATTTGAGCACAGTGGCTTCCATGATGCTCTCTCCGAGCTTGGGCATTATGATGTTAACTAAAGCCATTGAATCTGCTAAAATGGGTTAATTGTGTTGTAAAGTTAACTGATTTAATGGTTCTTTTCGGGTTGAAATTCACCAACTTATCCCATATTTTTCCTCAAAAAGTCAAGGGCATGTGCTGCAGTCAATTCTATGTTTCTTTTTCTGTCAAATCGGAACTGAAATGTGGTGGTGGTTGTGCGCTCACTGGAGCAAAAAGCCACACAAACAAAGCCAACATGCTTCTCTGGAGTACCCCCGGTAGGACCCATGATGCCAGAAGTGGCAAGGCAATAATCTGCACCAGTTTGCTTCCTGATTCCTTCCGCCATTTGGGTAGCTGTTTCAACACTGACCGAACCGAATTGGGCAATTGTATCAGGATCAACCCCCAGCACATCGATTTTCATTTCATTGGAATAGCTCACGACACCCCCCAGGTAATAGGCGCTGCTGCCAGATAGCATGGTAATCAGGTGCGAAATGTAGCCTCCTGTGCAGCTCTCTGCGATGGCCAGCGTCTTTTTCTTCTCCAGCAAGATTTTAGCAATGGTTTCCTGAAGGGTCAGGTCTTGGTCTACCACCAAATGATCTTTGACCAGGGCTTTGAGTTGTTCGAACAGTCCATCGATCTCTTCAGTATTTTTTGTTCCATCCAGCCCGGTCAACCGCAGCCGCACCATGCCATAGTTGGGTAAATAGGCCAGTTTATAATCTTTGGGCAAGGCAGCTTCAAATTCAACCAACAATTCTGCCAAAAAAGATTCCCCAATGCCCGCAGTAAGCAGGGTTCTGTGTTGAACCGGCGATAATTTGAAGCGATTGACCAGCGTTGGTATAACATCATCCGCCATCATTCCCTTCATTTCATGGGGAACGCCCGGCATGCTGACATAAATGGTACCATCTTTTTCAAACCACATGCCAGGAGCAGTACCCCTTTTGTTTTGGATCACCTTACAATTGTCGGGTACTTCGGCCTGCTTTAGGTTTCTATCCAGCAAAGGCCTGTTGATTTTCTTTGTAAAAATGTCGATCACATTGTCTAATGCAGCCTGATCGGTAACCATCTTGCCTCCAAAAAAATCACAAAGCAATGGTTTGGTGATGTCATCAGAAGTTGGTCCCAGCCCACCGGTAATCAATACAATGTCTGCCGCCTTTCCTTCTGCGGTGAGTGCTTCCCAGATTGCATTCCAGTCATCACCCACGGCAACGCGCCGTTTTACAGGAATTCCTGCTTGGTTCAATACCGTCGCCATCCAGGCACTGTTCGTATCAATGGTTTGTCCAATCAACAGCTCATCCCCAATCGTCAGGATAACCGCGGCAATGGAATGCGCTCCTTTCATCATCAAAAATTTATTTACTGGCAATGCCATCTACACTGGCTCTGCCGGGTCCACACAATAGCAAAACTACAAATCCTGCAAGGTATAAACTGGCTGCCTCACCAGTATCGAAAAAATCCATTTTATGAATACTGAAAACCGCTATCGACATCACGATCACCAGCGGAACGGTCACCAGCCTGGTGAACAAGCCAATCACCACAAACAAGGCACAGAAGAACTCTGCAAAAATGCACAACATCAATGATGTGGTGGATCCCAGGCTTAAAAAATTGTAAAAAACAGCCTTTTTTTCACTGAAATGCACAAGCTTGTCATATCCATGAGACATCATGAGCATGCCCATGGCCAATCGCAACACCAACATGGCCGTGTTAAAGGAAAATGCATTGTAATGCGTACTGAGCAATTTCTTCATTTTATCTGGTTGAATAAGCCCTTTAAATCTTAGTTAAAACTTTCATGACAAAGGTACAATAATGATCGGATCTCATGATTTAAAGGTTATTTTTGAAGAGAACAAAAAGCTTATCCTTTTATGGTTCGATATACAAAATTGCTACAGCTGCTCCCTTTTTTTTCTCTGGTGATGGTTTCAATACACCTTCAAGGACAAGCCACCCGATCAACCGCTTCCCCACAGCTTGCCCTGAACAAGGCCCGACAGCTTTTTGATGAAGGCCAGTACCAGACTGCAACCATTTTTGTTGAGGATTATCTTTCCTCGCAGGAAGCCAAGCTGCTTGTTACAAAAAATGAAGCAGAAGAATTTGCGTACATCAGGATTGCTGGTGGCATCATACAACATGATGCAACAGCAGTTGAACTTGCAACGGAAATGGTTAAAAAGGCGGAGAATCGTTCAACAGCCGTTAAATTGGCTTACCACCTTGGCCACCATCATTTCAGTATGGCCATGTATCCTGAAACCATCCGTTTCCTTGAAATGACAGACAAACTCTATCTGTCAAAAGAGGAGGGCCAGCGGGTGGCTTTTGAAAAAGGGGTATCCTATTTCTCGCAGAAAAAATTTGACAACGCCAAGCCCTATTTTAAACAATTGCTTGAGGCAGAATCTTCCGCATACACAGCAGATGTTAAGTATTACCTGGGCTTTGTGGCGTTTTCAGAAAGACAGTACAAAGAGGCCCTCGAATGGTTTCAGGCCATTGAAAAAGATCCCCGTTATTCTTTGGCTGTGCCATTTTACCTGGCCTATATTTACCATGAAAACGGGCAAGATGCCAAAGCCATCAGTTATGGAGAAAATTACCTGAAAGCAGGTGATGGATTGCACAACAGCGAGATGCTCCAGCTGCTCGCATCGATTTATTTCAACAAAGGTGATCAGCAGCGCGCTGTTTTGCTCTATGAAAAGGCCATTGCTTCAGGCATTGTGCTCAATCCTGTTCAACGCTTCGAGCTGGGTTCTGGCTACCATTTCACCGGAAAATTCACCAAGGCGGTGGAACAGCTAAAGCCACTATCAGCAGGCAAGGATACCGTTGCCTTACAGTCCATGTATATTTTGGGCCATGCTTATCTGCAGCTCAACGAAAGAGCCAATGCCAGGAGTGCTTTTCAGTACTGCATCTCCGGAAATATTGGCGCAGATAAAAAGGAAATTGCCCGGTTCCTGATTGCCAAACTCTCCTTGGAAATGGGTTTTGAAGACCAGGCGCTGCAAGGCCTGAGCAATTTTGTCAATGAATATCCTTCTTCAACCTATGCCAAAGAAGCCAACGATCTGTTGCTATCTTATTATGCCCGCACCAATAATTTCAGACAGGCCCTGGTTTTGCTGGAACGCATTGGCAGCTTCAGCGCTTCCTATAAAACCCTTGCACCAAGAATATTTTTTGGACGAGGGATTGAACTGATCAACGATCTCCAGTATCCTGCAGCAGATAAGATGATGGAATCGATTGCCGGATTCAAAAATACTGCATTCTATGCCCCTTCGCTTTTCTGGAGAGGCGAACTTGCCTTGCGCAACGAGGAATTTGAAAAGGCTATCAAATACCTGCAAGATTATCTCAAACTTCCCATCAAGCCAATGGGGGAGGCTAATGAAGCAAATGCGCTATACAACATTGGGTATGCATTTTTTGAAATGGAAGCCTATACAAAGGCAGCTCCTTTTTTCGAAAAACTCTACACGGGCAACCGCAACATTGCTCCTGAAATCAAAGGGGAAGCCATGTTGAGGGCTGCAGACTGTGCATTCATGGAAAAAAATACCAGCAAGGCCAAATCCATTTACACCAGCGTTCAGAACAGCAAAGGCGAAGGTGCAGATTACGCCTCCTTTCAACTTGCACTCATTGAAGGCATCAAGTCTCCCACCAATAAAATTGCGCTGCTCAAGGCAGCTGAACAGCAATATGCAACATCCGTCTATCTGCCACTCATCACCATGGAGCTTGGCGATACCCATATGTCTGAGGAAGAATTTGAAAAGGCCATTCCTTACCTCAAGCGCATTCCTTCGTTGGTAGAAAAGGATGATGAAATGATCCCCGCCTCTTTGCTCAAACTCGGCATCGCCTATTATAACCTGGATAAAATTGAAGAAGCCATCGCCCAATACAAGAGACTCGTAAAAGAATATCCAGCATCGGAACAAGCAGCAGAAGCCATTGAAAGTGCACAAAGTCTTTACGTAGACAATGGCAGGATCGATGAATACCAGCAATTTTTGGAAGCGGGAGGAAAGTCAATGGACCAGATCCAGAAAGATTCACTGCTGTTCCGGTATGTGCAAACAACCTATGCCGACGGCAAAACCCAGGCCTCCTTGAATGCATTGGATGAGTACATGCGAAAATTCCCCAATGGTCTTTTCATTGCTGAAGTGTTCAATTACAAAGGCGAATTGCTTGTGAAAGAAAAAAATTGGAAAGCTGCTGCCCAATTGTATGATGAGTTGGCCTCAAAAGGAACCAGCAAGTACCAGGAGAAAGCATTGCGAATGGCAGGTAAGCTGTATTTCTTTGAACTCAAAGACTATGCATCAGCACTCAAACAATTCAGCCAACTGTCCAGGCTCACTACCAAATCAGATCTGTTGATAGAATCGCTGCGGGGAGAAGTGCGGTCCTACTATCATTTGAAACAATGGGTGCAGGGGCGCGATGCCTCCAATGCCCTCATCAGCAATACAGCTGCCAACCAAGACGATCAATCCTTTGCAGAAATTGTTTTGGGATATGCCGCGCAAGCTGAAAACAAGTTGGATGTTTCAACTGCTTCCTTCAACAAGGTGGTGATTAACAACCAATCCTCTTTGGCTGCTGAAGCCAGGCATCAATTGGCCATCAATGCATTTAAAATGGGCAATGTGGATGCTGCCGAAAAAGCTGCCCTCGCTTCCATTGAAAATTCCGGATCCTACGAGTTTTGGATCACCCGATCCTATATCCTGCTGGGCGATATTTTCCTGCAGCAAAAAGACTTTTTCAATGCCAAAGCCACATTGAAAAGTGTAGTTGAGAACTGTTCAATTCCTGAACTGAAACTGGAGGCAACAGAGAAATTGAAAGCCGTTGAAATCGCTGAAAAAACCGGTCTAAATAAATAATATGAGATCAAATAATTTGTTTCAGGTTTTTGTGCTTGTTCTCTGCTTTTTGCTCATTGTTAGTGGTGTAAATGTGGTTGCACAAGACAAGCGCGGCAAAAAAGAAGAAATCAGCATTACGTCCAGCTTCAAGCCCAGTATTGTTAAAACAGGCAAGTTGGAATTTCAGGCAGAAGCCCCACCCAAAGACACCACTGCCTACAAGTTAACCTACCCAACACTGCCGATACAGTTCACCACACCCATGAGTTCTTTTGTGATCAAGCCGCTTTCCTTTCATACCACCGAAAAGCAGCAAGACCATGAAGATGTTTACGCAAAACTGGGGTTTGGAAACCTGTCCACACCCTTTGCATCACTGGGCTTTACCAGCGGCAAGGTAAAGGAGCAATTCACCGCCAGCGCAGACCATATTTCTTCTGTAGGAAAACTGGAAGACCAGCAATATGCGCACTCATCCCTTAATTTGGGTTACAAAAACACCCTTGCAGAAAACCGGATTGCCCGTATTTATGCCGGGTATGATAGGCAGGGTTACCGGTTGTATGGCTTTGATCATTCCCGAAACCCCAGCCTTCCAGCAGCCGATCTTCGTCAAAATTTCAATAATTTTCATATCGGAGCAAAGTATGATCACCTCTCTGGCGAGAACGGTTCTACGACCTTGATGCCCGAATTCAGGGCAGATTATCTGAAGGCCAGCAGGGAACAATCAGCAATTGCGTTTAGCTTCGCCTTCCCCATTGCATACAAAATCAACGAATCATTAAAAGCGGGCATTGCCGTAGATGCAGCGATGGCCAGTCTTAAAAAAGGTGCTCTGTCTAGCCATTCAGCTGCCCTTGTTCAGGTTCCATTGTCCTTTGAATACAATCCATCATCTTTTAATCTCAAGGGATCCTTCATTCCTGTATTGAAATCAAGCAAAATCAATTTTGTGCCCAATTTGCAGCTCGACTATCTCTTGGGTGAAACTGGAGTAAAACTAAAGGCAGCTGCTTTAAATAAATTGGATATCAACTCATTGCATAAGTTGTATGCTATAAATCCATTCCTTCTTGCACCTGATTCGCTCACCGTATTCCAACAGACTGATTATTATGCCGGGGTTGAGTGGCTGAGTGCAAAAGGCCTGCAGCTCAAGTTCAATGGAGGGTATACGGTTTTCAATGACCTGCCACTTTTTATCAATGGTGAGGGATCCGGAAAGGATATGAAAGTCTTGAATGAATCGCAATTGACAGCGATTCATCTTGCTGGCGAGGTTAACTATACCTTCACCCCTGAAATGGAATTCAGGTCTTCAATCAACGTCTTTGCATTCCAAAACCAGGAAACCTATTCAGCAGCGTACGGTCTTCTTCCATTGGAGCTGAAATTTGGTTTATCATGGAAACCATTCAAGGGCCTTACAACCCGCGTCAATGCAGACTTGTGGAGTGGAGCCCTTTCCAGGTCTCCGGGGATGCCTGAGAAACGGCTGAAGGATGCCGCAGATATTAACCTGGGTGTGGATTATAAGTTGAATAAAAAATGGGCATTATGGGTTGATTTAAATAATATTGCCAATATCAAATACCAGCGATGGAACCAATATGATGCCTTTGGCTTCAATTTTATCGCAGGTCTACGGTATTCATTCACCAAAGCCAAATGACCCTCAGCATGCAATATGTTGAACTTCCCAGTCTGCTTTACAGGTACTTCTCATTGAATGGGAGGGTATCCATACCCGGATTGGGTGCCCTTTCCATGGTGCGCATTCCAGCAGTAATTGATTTCTCAGCCAGACAATTGTTCCCGCCCTTTCAAGTCTTGAAATTCAAAACCAACAACACCGATTCAACCCCTGAACAATCCAGTTATATTGCCCGCTTGTCTGGAATGAACAGTGAGGTTGTAGACATTGAGTTGAAGTTGCTGGGAGAGGAATTAAAAAACCGCCTGATGGCTGAGCGAAAGCTGGAGTGGATGGATGTGGGCAGTTTTTCAGTTTCTGATGAAGGTGAAATTGGCTTTGCTCCCAAGACCGTAACAACCGATTTTTTTCTTCCTGTTCATTATGTACATGTTTTGAGGCCGGATGCTGAACATACCATCAAGGTAGGGGAAGAAGAGAAAACCAATACAGACATGGAGGTCTTTTTTGAAGACCAGCGCACCAGTGAAGCAGAGAACAAATGGCAAAAAGCAGCATGGGCACTGGTTTTCATGGCTGTACTGCTCTTGGCCATCCGTTTTATGTTTGGAAGCTTTGATTTCCTGGAATCAAGGTACAACCCACTGAAGTTTATCACCCCCAAGGCAACATACAGGGTTATTTAATATTAAAAATTCGCACCATGCTTTGCCCTGTTTGCAACCATACCGAATACAGCAAGCTGCTGAAGGTCAAGGATTTTACCGTTTCTGCAGAAAATTTTGATCTTGTTGAATGTACCGCATGCAAATTCAGGTTTACTGCCCATCCACCAGCCCCAGACCAGATTGGGCGGTATTATCAATCAGATGCATACATCTCCCATACCGACAGCAAGAAAGGAATTTTCAATGCCATTTACCAGCTGATCAGAAAGCAGGCTGTTGCTTCCAAAAGAAAACTGGTTACCCAATACAGCCATCGCCAAACCGGACAATTGCTTGATTATGGCTGCGGCACTGGCGCCTTTCTGGTGGAAATGAAATCCGCAGGTTGGCAGGTGCAGGGCATGGAACCTGATCCTGGCGCAGCTTCCAGGGCAGCAGATCTCACCGCATCCACCATCATCCATCCCGATCAGCTTTCTTCTTTGCCCAGCGAAACATTCAATGTTGTCACCATGTGGCATGTATTGGAACATGTACACGACCTGCACGGCACCTTGGATCAGGTGAAAAGAATCCTTAAGCAGGATGGTATGTTGATTGTGGCAGTGCCCAACCATACCTCCTTTGATGCCAGGCATTATGCAGAACACTGGGCTGCCTATGATGTGCCCCGTCATTTGCATCATTTTAGCCCAGACAGCCTGTCTACACTGATGCAGATGCATTCCATGAAGGTTATTGCCATAAAACCCATGTGGTACGATGCTTTTTATGTAAGCCTCTTGAGTGAAAAATACAAAACAGGCAGCATGCGGTTGATACCGGCAGTCATCACAGGCATCATCTCAAACCTCAAGGCCCTTTTCAAGAAAGGCGTTTGCAGTTCCCAGATCTATATCATCCGTTCCTGATTTATTTCCTGATGGCTTCCATTGCACTGATAAAGGTTTCATCCTGTTGATTCAATACATGGAAATAGGCTGATTCATTCCAGGCAAGCCTTGCCACCATGGCTTTGATAGTGTTCTTTGCACGGTTTTTGGAAGCAGGTGATGAGAGCAAAATTTTTACACCCTGTTTTTGGGCAAAATCAACCAATTGAACAAGCACTTTGTCATCAGGGCTATACTGGCTGCTGAAGGCTGCAGCATTCTTGTAGGACAGGATGTTGTTTTTATTGGCCATGTAATACCGGTAGGAAAAATTACCAATGATATTGTTGATGTAGATCCTGTTATACCCCGTGTCAAACATGATGGGATCGATGGCTACCGCCAGGTCTGGTGAGATGCCACCACCACCATAAAGTGTTTTGCCACTGGCCGTTTTTACCGGCTTGCGCTGGTATTTAGTGCTATCGATTTGTTTTGCATCACCTTGGTGAAACCGATTCATCACCTCCATTTCGTAGGCATCATTCCCCTCGTCATAAGGCTTTTGGATGCTCCTTCCCAATGGAGTAAAATACCTGGCAATGGTAAGCCTGAGTGCAGATCCATCAGACAATGCATATTGCTCCTGCACAAGCCCTTTACCAAAGCTTCTCCTGCCCACAATCGTGGCCCTATCATGGTCTTGCAAGGCACCGGCAATTACTTCAGAAGCCGATGCAGAACCTTCGTTCATCAGTACCACCAGCTTACCCGTTTCAAAAAGACCTGAGCGCTTTGCTTTGTATTCTTTTTTTGGACTGTTGACCCCTTCGGTATATACAATCAGGTTTTCACCGCCAATGAGCTCGTCGATGATGTCGATGGCTTCCTCAAGAATGCCGCCACCATTGTCACGCAGGTCAAGCACCAATGATTTCATTCCTTCTGCTTTTAGCTTTTCAAGGGATTCCAGAAACTCCTTGTAGGTATTGCTGGAAAAACGGTTCAGCCGGATGTAGCCATTTTCCTTGTCTATCATGTAAGCCGCATCCAGAGAGCTGATGGGAATGCTTCCCCGTACAACCGATTTGTTGATGATCTTGTTCTCGTGCATCAGTCGAATTGAAACTTCAGTACCTGCAGGTCCCTTTACCCATTTCTTCAGTTGATCGCTGTTTTTGAGGCCAGTGGCTGCACTATCATTTACTGCAAGGATTTTGTCGCCAACAACAAGGCCGGCATTTTTAGCAGGCCCATTGTCCAGCACAGAAAGGATATGAACCGTATCATTGAAAATATTGAATTCAATACCAATCCCATAAAACTGTCCTTCCAGGCCTTCATTCACTTCAGTCAATTCAGCCACTGGGATGTAAACAGAATGGGGGTCAAGGGTATTGACCAGTCCATTGA
>JAIPBY010000049.1 GCA_021738605.1 Chitinophagaceae bacterium
GTTTTCTGATGAAACTAAGGCTTGATGACGATAAAATGTCTGATCATTTTTTTGAAGATACACGAATACTTGGTATTGTTTGTACTTTAAAAAATTATCATTTTTGTTGGCATATTGAGAAGGTTTTACAAATTGATTTTCAAACTGCACCTGATTTGCAGATTGGGATGGAAAAGAACAGAAGATCATATTCATTTACGGTTTATGAATTTCTTCACCCTATTTCTGCAAAGGAACATTATCTTTACAGCAATAAACACGATGGTGAATTTCTTTTACCAGAGCTTCAGCATCTCGATTTTATATGGTTGGTGAGGGATAGTTTTCAAGATGAAAAATATTTTCAACAATTGCAACAACAACTCAAAAAAATAACTGGTGTGCAACTTGTAACTGAAGTAGCCCACGAAAAAATTAAATCAAGAGATAATTTACAACGATAATTTATGTGGGAAGAAAAAGACAATACCTTGTACAGAAAATTCGTATTCAATAATTTTATTGAAGCCTTTGCTTTTATGACAAAGGTTGCTATACTATCTGAAAAGCATAACCATCACCCTACTTGGAAAAACACCTGGAATACTGTAGAGATTTGGCTTTCAACACACGATGCAGGTAATATTATTACGAAAAAAGATCTTGAACTTTCAAAAGCAATAGACGCAGTTTAATCTTCACAGCAGTCAATCTATCACCGATACAGCAAAATCTCCCGCTTCGGTTATTTCTCCAATGGGTAGTGTTCTATCTCCTAAACCGTTTTGTTTTAGTAGTTCTATTACCTCTTGTATTGAATCTTTTGCAACTGCTATCAACAAGCCCCCACTTGTTTGCGGGTCTGCCAATATATTTTTTTGTAACACCTTGTTCTTTTCACTGTGAAAGTAAACTTTATGCCCATAGCTATCCCAGTTTCTGTTTGTACCTCCAGGTACAGATCCCATTCCGACATAATCAATCAAACGATCAGAAATTAATGGAATGGATTCGAAGTTTATTATGGCCGACTTACCACTTCCCCCTGCCATCTCGATCAGGTGTCCCAACAATCCAAAACCTGTGACATCGGTCATAGCATGAACGCCTTTTATTTTGCCCATGATAGCACCGATTTTATTCAACTGCATCATCTGTTCCGCCGCCAATGTTTCATCTCCATTTCTCAATAGATTCTTTTTTTCTGCTGTTGTTAAAATACCAACACCAATTTTTTTCGTTAAGAATAAGATGTCACCTTTTTGAGCAGTATTGTTTTGTTTTAAATGTTTTATGTCAACCAACCCGTTCACAGCCAAACCAAAAATAGGTTCTGGTGAATCGATGCTATGTCCACCTGCCAATGGAATCCCAGCTTCTAAACAAATACTTTTGCTACCCTCAATTACCTTTCTTGCAACCAGTGGTGACAAAAGATTGATGGGCCATCCCAGTATAGCGATTGCCATGATCGGATCTCCACCCATTGCATAGACATCACTTATGGCATTGGCTGATGCAATTCTTCCAAAATTATAAGGATCATCAACAATGGGCATGAAAAAATCAGTTGTTGAAATCAATGCCTTTCCATTTTGTAAATCATAGACCGCGGCATCGTCTTTGCTATGGTTTCCAACAATTAATCGATCGTTGTCTGGCATACTAAAACTGGAATGCAATATTTCATCCAAGATTTTTGGTGATATTTTGCAGCCACATCCTGCTCCATGTGAATATTTCGTTAGTTTAATTTCATCCATTGTTTTGCTTTAATATCAGCTTTGCATTTTCTTCATCATTAACTCGTTCCGCTAAAACCATTATAATTTTTGGTTTAGGTTCCTGTCTGTTTTCTAATCCTTTTCTATATTGCTTATCATAGTATTTCAACAAAACATCAAAACATCCATGAAAGTTTTTTTCTTCTAATGCTAATATTGCTGTTTTGGTTTCAAGACCACCCAGTCTTTTTTGTATCCTCAAAATAGCATCCCGCAGTGCTATCAATTCCAACGTGCCGTAGGTGTCTACCAGATAATTCAATCTTTCTGAAAACGGGATATCCATAAATACAATATCACATCTTCTCATGTGTGTCCACATGTCTTGTGGAATATTTACCGTTCCAATGCGCTGGCTTTCATCTTCTAACCATATTTGTTTATCGGGGTATTTATCCTTTTCTATTTTAATGGCAATGGCTAGTCTGTTTTCAAACATCTCCTGGCTGGGTTGTTTTGGCAATCCAATGTTACCAAATGCGGATCCTTTATGTCCAGCTAATCCCTCAAGGTCTACCACAGCTTCGTTCATGTTTTTCAAAGACTGCAATACAATTGTTTTTCCAGAACCAGTATTGCCACCCAAAATTTGAAAAGGGTGTTGCATACCCATCTCATCAAGTACCCAATTCCTGAATGCCTTGTATCCACCAATAAGTGTGTATACCTTAAAACCATAAAGATCAAGCAACCAGGCCACTGCCGCACTTCTCATTCCGCCTCTCCAACAATGCACCAACACGGTTTTATCATCAGGGTTTCTTTCCTTTATCAAGAATTCCGCCTGCAACAACATTTCTTTCATTTTCGGACCAAAGAAATCAAGGCCTCGCCTAATGGCATCTTCTCTGGATTGTTGTTTGTATATGGTGCCAACAACAGCGCGTTCTTCATCATTGAAAAGAGGAATTGATGTTGCACCTGGAATATGCGCATGTGCATATTCAGCATCGCTTCTTACGTCAATGACGGTATGTATTTGTGATAGTTGAACAAACTGTTCAACTGGGATTTTTTCTATTCCCATATAAAAGTTAAGAAAATCACTTGTTCATCGTAGCAAGAAACTCATGGTTGTCTCTAGTACCTTTCATTTGTTTAAGCAACAAATGCATGGCTTCTTCACTGTTCATGTCAGCTAAATGGTTGCGTAGGATCCACATTCTTTGCAGTACATCTTTATCAAGCAAAAGGTCTTCACGCCTGGTTGATGATGCTGTAAGATCGATGGCCGGGAACATGCGCTTATTGGCCAGTCGCCTATCCAACGCCAGCTCCATATTACCTGTTCCTTTGAACTCTTCAAAGATAACTTCGTCCATTTTACTTCCTGTGTCTATGAGTGCTGTAGCCAAAATGGTCAACGATCCCCCATTTTCTACTTTTCTAGCGGCTCCAAAAAATTGTTTAGGCTTTTGCATGGCATTGGCTTCCACACCACCCGACAATACTTTTCCTGAAGATGGCGCAACGGTATTGTGTGCCCTCGCCAACCTTGTTATAGAGTCCAGCAAAATCACTACATCGTGACCACACTCAACCAATCTTTTGGCTTTTTGAAGCGCCATAGCAGATACTTTCACGTGTTTTTCTGCAGGTTCATCAAATGTTGATGCCAATACTTCCGCTCTTACACTACGCTCCATGTCAGTAACTTCTTCTGGACGCTCATCAATCAACACCACCATCAAATAACACTCAGGGTGGTTTGTGGCAATTGCGTTTGCCACCTCTTTCAGCAACATTGTTTTACCAACCTTAGGTTGGGCAACAATTAAACCCCTTTGACCCTTACCCAAGGGGGTAAAAAGATCCATCATCCTGGTTGAATAGTTATCCTGTTTTGTATACAGATTAAATTTTTCAAAAGGAAACAGAGGTGTCAGGTAATCAAATGGCACCCTGTCGCGCACCTCGTCGGGTAAACGACCATTAACAGTATCAACTTTATATAATGCAAAATATTTTTCACCTTCCTTTGGTGGTCTTACGCTTCCGCTAATGGTATCACCGGTTTTTATCCCAAAGAGTTTTATCTGAGATGGTGATACATAAACATCATCAGGTGATGAGAGATAATTATAATCACTGCTTCTTAAAAATCCATAACCATCAGGCATCATTTCCAAAACACCCTCTCCGGCAATAGCCCCATCAAATTCTACATTGAATACAGGCTCTTTTTTTATGAAAAGTTGTTTTGTCGGCGCCTCGTCTTGTACGATGTCATTTTCAGGCGATTGTGGTTCTTCCCCGTTGTCGTTTTCATTAACAACAATTTCTTGTTGTTCCACCTTAGGTGTTATCGCTTGTACAGGTATAGGTTTTATTTTTTTTATTGGCTGTTTTACCTCCTCAGATACTGGGGCGGGTTCTTCCACAACAGTAACTACTTGTGTTGCAGGAGGCCTTCCTCTTTTTGCTACTTTCTTCTCCAATTTTGGTGTTTCCGCAATTTCAAGCGCCTGAGGACTGGCGTCTTCGTTTTCAACGATTGCTTCTTCGGTACTGTTTGATGTTGTTGTTTTTACAATACGTTTCTTCTTAACCACACCATCTTTTGTTTCAGATTTGGTACTGCTGTTCAAAATGGCTTGTTTGTCTAATATTTTGTAGATCAGATCCTGTTTTTCCAGTTTTTTTACACCAGTAATTTTAAGTTGTTCTGCAATATCGAGCAGTTCTGGAACAAGCATGTCGTTCAGCTGAAGAATGTCGTACATAGATAACATTTGAAAAATAGACCCTTTTGGGAATTTGACGAGATAATGATGATGATTGTGAAGTGAAAACGATGTATGGGGCGATGCTTTCTAAATAATTCCCTTGTTTTCGTTTACAATATTAACGCTTTTTCAAATTTAAAAAAAATATTTACCCATCTTATCCCCGAACACCAACCCTCCCTCCTCCCTATTTATTACCTTTGCGACAAGAAATCAAGGATATGTTTAATAAAAGAATCAAGATAAAAGAACTTTTGCTTCAGCCATCGGGTCAAAAAGATATTGTTGTTATGGGCTGGGTCCGAACTTTCAGAAACAACCAATTCATTGCTCTCAATGATGGCTCTACCAATACCAATATACAGGTTGTTGCCCCCCTTGGTCAATTTGATGATGAGCTTTTAAAAAGAATTACCACAAGTGCTTCTCTTAAAATTACTGGTGAACTTGTCTCTTCTCAGGGAAAAGGTCAATCTGTTGAAGTTGTTGCCCATCATATTGAGGTTTTAGGAGACTCTGATGCAGAAAAATACCCCCTTCAACCCAAAAAGCATAGTCTTGAGTTCCTGAGGGAAATTGCCCATCTCAGGTTTAGAACCAATACCTTCGGATCGGTATTCAGGGTCAGGCATGCGTTAGCCTTTGCCATTCATCAGTTTTTCAATGAAAAAGGCTTTTTGTATATGCATACACCGATTGTTACTGCCAGCGATGCTGAGGGTGCTGGTGAAATGTTCCGTGTTACTACGCTTCCTTTTGACAATCCACCACGAATTGATGATGGAACAATAGATTTTAAAGAAGATTTTTTTGGTCGTAGCACCCACCTAACCGTCAGTGGACAATTGGAAGGAGAGCTCGGAGCTACTGCCTTTGGTGAAATTTATACTTTCGGACCAACTTTCAGGGCTGAAAACTCCAATACAACGAGACATCTCGCAGAATTTTGGATGATTGAACCCGAAATGGCTTTTTCTGATCTTGAAGATAACATGAATCTTGCTGAATCCTTCATCAAGTATATCATTGGCTTTGTGATTCAACACAACTTGGATGACCTTGTTTTTCTTGATCAACGCCTTGCGGAAGAGGAAAAACTACTTCCTGCGGATAAGCGTAGCGAAATGGGATTGATTGATAAATTGAGATTTGTACTTGATAACGATTTTGAACGGATTACCTATACAGAGGCCATAGATATTCTTTTGAGTTCTTCCGCATACAAGAAGAAGAAGTTTCAATATGAGGTTAAATGGGGTATTGATATGCAAAGTGAACATGAGCGTTATCTCGTAGAAAAACATTTTAAAAAACCAGTAATTGTAACCAACTATCCCAAAGACATCAAGGCCTTCTACATGCGCCAAAATGATGACGGCAAAACAGTTGCCGCCATGGACATTTTGGCTCCTGGCATTGGTGAGATTGTTGGTGGTTCTCAAAGAGAAGAACGGCTTGCATTGTTAACACAACGCATGAAGGATATGCATATCGCTGAAGAAGAATTGTGGTGGTACCTTGACACGAGAAGATTCGGCACGGTTCCTCACGCTGGTTTTGGTCTTGGCTTTGAAAGAATGGTACTTTTTGTAACGGGTATGACCAATATTCGTGACGTTATTGCCTTTCCCAGAACCCCTAAGAGTGCTGAGTTTTAGCCATAGCTGGTTCTTTAATTTTGTGATGAATACACATGATGGGAATATGGCTTTCGTGTATCAGTTCCCTTGTTATACTTTTCTCAAAAAACCGCTCAAGCATACTGTGTTTTTTGGGTAATGTTATCAAAAGGTCAAGATTGTTTTTCTCAGCAAAATCATTCAAACCCTGGTCAATATCTTTATTTTCAATAAAGTCATACAAGGGGTTCATTCCTGTTAGAAGGTTATCCATGTTCAGTGTTTTTTCTGGCGTAGTCGAAGTAAAATGTTTCTTATGGTAATCTACATTCAAGACATGCAGTTCTGCATTAAAGAATTGTACAATTTCCCTGATTTTACTTACAGGAGTATAATCAACAACCCCTGTTAGGTTTGTTGCCATTCCCACTTTTTTAAATATTTTGAATCGTACGCCGGGAGGTATAATAAAAACAGGTACACCCACTGCTGATATTACAGATATTGTATTGCTTCCCATAAAAAATCTTCCTGTACCTGTTGTACCCCTTGTTCCCATTACTATCGCAAAAGGAGCAAGTGTGTCTGTAAGTTTTGTAATTTCTTCACTTACATCTCCAAGTCGACTCTCTGTATATATTTTTATTTTATTTTCAGTAATGCTTTCTATGTCGTGTTTTATTTCAGCCAGTTTATCCTCACTTATTTTTCTTATTTCATCTATTGAGATGGTGACAAGAGGTACCTCTGAAAAACTTATAGGAAGTTGATATACATTAACCAACATAAGATTGGTTCCCATGGCAACTGCCATATCTGTTGCATACCTGATTGCGTTGTCTGATATAGCTGAAAAGTCTGTCGGAGCAATAATTAATTTCATCTTAAATTTTTTCAAACTTAAGCAGCTCTATTATTATAACTAATGATCCTCGTTTCTTCTCACAATGTTCCTTATCATTTACTTCTTAGAAAATATGCTATTCTTCTGCTTGCGTCTATTCTTACATCAACGTAAAACAGGTTTATATCACCCGCATGATAATTTTTATTTCTATATAAAAAAGAACCAGGAAATTTAGGATGTGACACCCAAAGTGCGTTACCCTCCGCTTGGCTATTTTGTGTTTTTGTATATACTTTATTTAGGTTATACAATACTGCACCCTTTTGCAATGATTTATCAGCTATTTCATTGGTTGTTTTCCAGGTTACTGGATTTACAACTACAATACTTGTGTCAAGTCTGTTTACCCACTCACCCGTATAATCTTTTCTGTATGTTCTCCAACTAACATAACATCCAGTTTTTGTGCTATCTGTGCAAACGGGTATTTTTTCATAACTATCCTTCTTTACTCCCATTCCTATTAAAT
This sequence comes from Chitinophagaceae bacterium, assembly GCA_021738605.1. Taxonomy (GTDB): domain Bacteria; phylum Bacteroidota; class Bacteroidia; order Chitinophagales; family Chitinophagaceae; genus Pollutibacter. The sequence continues at coordinate 7,485 of JAIPBY010000049.1, forward strand.
ATGCACATACCAAACGATTTGACAGTTCTTTGCCATCAAAAAATTCTTTCAATAACCTGGTTGCGTGTGTTGTTCCCTGACTATGAGATGCAATTATTATTGGTCTACCATTGTTTTCATTTTTCAAGTAATACTCAAATGCATTTTTTACATCTTCATATGCCAAGTTAAATGCTGCATATTTCGAAGCACTGTCTTTTTCACTGTACATACCAATATGGGCTTGTCTGTACCTGGGAGCAAAAATCCTTGCGTTTTCATTAAAAGCCGAAGCCTGATATATGATGGGTGAATAATCAGTTTTAAAGTTGATAACAGGATCATCAATTTTGGCGTTATTGTTTCCGTTTTCTCTAAGTCCGAGAAGTGTTGTCGGATGTAGAAAAAAAACATCAGCTTGTTTTTCTTTTTTGCTCCCCTTGAGCAGAAATGGTATAGTATCTGATGGATCTTCTTTTCCTGGATGTGCTGCCCAATATTCTAATTTGCCATAATCGGGCACCCCTGTCTCACTTTTAAATGCAGCTTCTCCTTTATAAGATACAATTTTTTGGGAGCATGAAAATAATGTGCAAACAATCAAAAGCAAACAATATAACCTAGCCATTCAATTTCTATTTATAATTCAAAATTATGTTTGTTATTTTTACCCAACAATCTTTTTTACCATGAACATACCAGTAGTTGATCTTCATCATTTTATAAACGGTTCCGAAGAAGAAAAAGTTCAATTTGCATCTACGCTTGGCAAAGCCTTTGAAGATGTTGGCTTCGTTTCGGTTAAAAACCACGGTATACCGGATGACCTTATCAATAACCTCTATGCTACGGTTAAAGCATTTTTCAGTTTATCTGAACCCGAGAAAAGATCATATGAAATAGCTGGTCTTGCTGGACAGCGTGGCTACACATCTTTTGGCAAGGAACATGCCAAAGGAAGTGATGCACCAGACCTCAAAGAGTTTTTCCAATATGGTCAGATCATAGAAGAAGGTGTTGATTCCCCAGAACCTTACCCCAACAATGTCATGGTGTCTTCACCAGCTGATTTTAATTCTCTTTTTCATCAAGCTTACAGAGCCTTCGAGGTTTCCGGCTCCGCTCTGCTTTCTGCCATAGCCATTCACCTCGGTTTGGGAGAAACATATTTTAACCAGCATATAGATCTTGGCAACAGCATCCTGCGCGCCATTCACTATCCCCCCATCTTGCACGAGCCAAAATCAGCCATTCGGGCCGAACAACATGAAGATATCAACTTGATTACGCTTTTGGTTGGAGCATCCGCTGATGGACTTGAAATCCTAAGCAAAGAAGGTGAGTGGCTGCCTGTAAAAGCAGGTCCAGGAGAAATTGTTGTCAATGTTGGTGATATGTTGCAGCGACTGACGAACGACAGGTTAAAAAGCACTACACATAGGGTCGTTAACCCACCCAGAGAATTTTGGCACAGTTCGCGTTTTTCCATCCCATTCTTCTTGCACCCCAGAAGCAATATGTCACTTGCCTCTTTGTCATCATGTATTTCCAATGATCATCCTAAGTTATACGAGGATTATACCGCAGGATTTTATCTCGATGAAAGGCTAAGAGAAATTGGTTTAAAAAAATAACGCTTGCCTTTATCTAAACACCTCCCTTTTTTTCGTGCAGTCTTGCTGTACACCCTATCCGCATTTGGTGGACCCCAGGGTCAGCTTGGCATGATGATAAAATCCTTTGTTGATAAAAATGATTACATTTCTTTAAAGGATCTTATCAACATCAATGCTTTTTGTCAATTGATGCCAGGTGCGACCGCTACCCAAACCATTTCACTCATTGGCTATCGACAGGGTGGTTTCTTTGTTGCCGTTATAACTTTATTGATTTGGACAACCCCTGCAGTACTATTCATGTCTGCCCTATCTTTTGTTTTTTCTTCCAATAACCTTACCCTTCTTCAACACCTTCGGTTCATCCAGCCTATGGCCCTGGGTTTTCTGGCTTTTGCCTCAATCAGAACATATGCAATGGTTGACACCAAACAAAAATGGTTCATTGTCTTTGTTTCTTCTGTAGTTACTTATCTTCTTTTTAAAACCCCCTGGGTTTTCCCTATTGTATTGTGCTTTGGTGGATTCATGGGTTTCACACTTAAGTCTGGATCTTCTGTAAAAAGAGTAATTGCCAAGCGACTTCGGTTCTTACCTATTGTACTCTTTGCGTTGTTTTTTCTATTGGCTGGTTTCTTATCAGAAACAGCCCGAAAACAATCATGGGAAAACAGAACTCCTTATAATGTTTTTGAAAACATGTACCGTTTTGGTAGCATGGTTTTTGGTGGGGCCGATGTATTGATTCCTGTGATGTACAACCAATATGTGGTCAGGCCTACAACGGAAAGAATCAAAAGAACGAACAAAGATGTTATCAGTATTGATCGGGATGTTTTTTTATCTGCCTCAGGTGTGGTTCGTGCAATACCCGGTCCAGCTTTTTCGATCAGTGCTTTTATTGGTGGTATGGCGATGAACGATAGGGGATGGAGCTATCAACTCTTGGGTTGTTTCCTGGCAGCTACTGGCATATTTCTCCCCACATTTTTATTGGTCATTTTTTTCTATCCTTTTTGGGAGAATATCCAACAATACAGCCGGGTTCAAAATATCATGTCGGGAGTTAATGCCGCTGTTGTGGGTATCATGACCGCAAGCATTATTTATCTTTTTAAAGATACTGTTATTCCATTTGTTGATAAACCCATTATTGATACAATACTTTTCTTTTCTGTTTTTTGTACAACCTTTTTCCTGCTTTACCACACCCGAATTGCGGCCCCACTGATTGCGCTTGGTTGTTTATTGTTGGGGTTTCTCTAAATCAAGCTATTTATAATATCCGCTTTTCAGGATTTCTTCGTTAACCGTTTCGGGAACCATATACCTGATCGATTGCCCTGCTGCAACCATTTTCCTGATAGTAGTAGATGAGATATCTAACATGGGAGCATTGAGGATGGTTGCTTTTTTTGCATCATCTTCAGCAATCGAATACCCTGGTCTCAGGTATACTAGAATGGGGTATCTTTTCTGAAGCACCCCTCCGCTTTTCCATTTTGCAATATTTTGATAACTGTCTGATCCCATGATCACACTGAAACTATTTTCTGGATATTTCTCTTCCAGGTAGGTGAGTGTGTCAATTGTATACGATGGCCTTGGAAGAGAGAATTCAATATCCGAAGCCTTCAATTTTGTTTCTCCTTCAATGGCCTGTTGCACCAAATGGAGACGGTGGTACTCGTTCAACAGTGTACCACTTTGTTTGAATGGGTTTTGTGGACTGACCACAAACCAAATCTGATCTAGTGTTGTATTTTGTAAAATATGGGTGGCGATGATCAGGTGACCATTGTGAATAGGATTGAAAGACCCAAAATACAGCCCAATTTTCATAAGTAAATGAAAATCAATTATTTGTGATTATTTTATCTCTACCATTATGGTATCTGCTTCGCTGATACGCAAGCTTACCTGGTATCCAGCCACCATTACTGAAATAGGATCACCCAAAGGCGCTATTTGTTCCACGGTAATTTCTTCTCCTGGAAGAAAGCCCATTTCCATCAGTTTCAAAACCAGTTCCTCGTCTTCGAGAGAACAGATGATTGCTTTTTGTCCGACCGCTAGTGCTGAAAGTTTTTGCTGCATGTTCAATTCTACGAGGTGCAAAGCTACTTCCCTTCGGTGGATTTCTTGTACTTTTATTCTCTTTCTATGAACGATATACATCTCTTTTGCCTGAAGCCCGTGCATGTACTGAAACAGCGAAACCGCCTGAAATCATTTCTGGCAAGTACAGCCGAGTCCTCCAAGCGACCACTGGGTTCGCTCAATATCATTTTTTGCAGCGACGAGCATTTGCTCGGGATTAACCGAGATTTTCTCCAACACGATTACTATACAGACATCATCACCTTTGATCTTTCTGCCTCCAGCAAAGCACCCCTTGAAGCAGAGCTGTACATCAGTGTTGACCGGGTAAAAGAAAATGCCACAACCCTGGGTCAGCCTTTTTATAGAGAGCTGCATCGTGTTATCTTCCATGGCCTGCTTCATTTGTTGGGTTATAAGGATAAGCAAAAAAAAGACCAGGCCCTGATGAGGGAAATGGAGGAGAGGTTGTTGGGAGAGTACTTTCTTTAGGGTTTATTGGTTTAATGGGTTTGTGGGTATTTATGGTTTTACGAAAGCATCGGGGTTTTTAGAATAAACCCGACTGGTTCAATAACCTTTTAAAAACCCTCTTTTGCGCAACAGGTGGCTGGGTGTTCCACGTGGAACATTGGGTTCAAGCTTTTTGCCCGTGGGTTTGGGGCATTCTCTTGATAAGGAATGGATTCCACCACCCCGCCCTGCCTGCCGGCAGCCGAGATGATTCACTTCGTACATCGATCTCTGCACCCATCCTGTCCGGGTTTACCAACATTTGGTTGGAGGGGAGATGTTTGATCCTTTCCGAATGGCCCCACGTATTATGCATAGGTGCAGTATTGTGATAAATCTGCTCATATGTTCCACGTGGAACATTGCCTGTGGGACAATCAAAAGCCTTACTTGTGTGCCTATACCCCCTGTGCCAAGTTTCATTGCTTGATCATGAACTGTGCACTTCATGGGTATTTGGCTTTAACTCAATCAAATGCTTTGTACTAGGATCTATCCAACCATGGGTTTGCGGGTGTGTATGCCTACTGATGGGCGAGTGTTCCACGTGGAACATTGGGTTCAAGTGGCCTAATGAGTGGGCTGGTGGCATTGATCATCAATGAAATAGACACAAATCAACCGTCCGTTGTCTGCCTGCTTGCAGAAAGGCTCACGCGTCCAGACCTTCATTGCAGTCGAATTCGTTTCATTTCCCCCAACCAGGAGTTTATTGTTCTTAAAAAGATGCTTAAGAGCATAACCTCCCTTCAAACCAAAGGTCGGAAAGCATAGCAAGGTGGTGGTAAGCACAAGTAAAGGGTGTAAAGTATAGCAGGAGGGTGGTAAAGATGGACGGGTTTTTCATCCAGATATCGATCGAAGCGAGACAGTCGGTGTGGGATATAGACACTGATGAACAAAGTGAAACACAGAAACCTTATTCCTGGTAGGGCAGAGCGGGGTGGTAGGATTAACTCCTTCTGTAATTAAATCAAATCAACAGCTTCGGACCTCATTCGTCAATACCTTTTTGTGCCCAAATTGCTGCCACCGCTCTGTATGGATGGGTTTTTGTCCCGATAAAATAACATCTACAATCATTTCCAGATCGTCCCACAAGTTACAGGCAGACTAATGTTCCACGTGGAACATTGCCCAGCGCCTATCAAACTCCTTGTTTGTGAGGGATATCAGCAAAGGATTTGCCAAAAATTGCGCTTGGTAAGCCGGACTAAGCGCAAAGACCTGAGTTCTTTTTTATCTTTGCTCTATGTTCCATAAGTACGATGTTATAGTAGTTGGTGCGGGCCATGCGGGCTGTGAGGCGGCTGCTGCAGCGGCCAACATGGGAAGCAAGACCCTTCTTGTTACCATGAACCTTCAGACCATTGCCCAAATGAGTTGCAATCCTGCCATGGGTGGAATTGCAAAGGGACAAATTGTTAGAGAAGTTGATGCACTTGGGGGATACTCTGGTATAGTTACCGACCAGACCATGATCCAATTCAGGATGTTGAACAGGTCTAAGGGTCCTGCCATGTGGAGTCCAAGGGC
>JAIPBY010000050.1 GCA_021738605.1 Chitinophagaceae bacterium
TGTTTCTGATGATAGAAAAATAATCTTCTTCGGTAATGTTGAGCAATCGAGACTTCTCCAATTGCAGCAACTCACCTTCACTCATTTTTTTGACGGCATCAGAAAGGATTTCCAATACCCTAAAATCCTTGTTTTCAAGGGATAACAATAGGCCTTTTGCAAAAAGGTAGTCCCCTACCAAAACAGAAGCCTTGTTTTTCCAGAGTGCAGAAAGGGAGAAAAATCCTCTTCTTTCTGAGGCCTCATCCACAACATCATCGTGAACAAGGGTGGCAGTATGCAGCAATTCTACCAAGGAAGCTGCCCGGTAGGTAACTGGGGTTATCTCGCCACAGAGCCTTGCAGCAAGCAAAACAAACATGGGTCTGAGCTGTTTCCCCTTGGTTTTGACAACATATTTCAAAATCCTGTCCAACAAGGGGACATTGCTTTTTACGGCCTCTTTGAACAGCGATTCAAACTGTTTTAGCTCAACGGCTATGATTTCTTGTGGTATTGTCATTACTGAACTGCAAAATTACGCATTATTTCCCTCGGTTGATGTTAGTTTCCCGTCAGTTTTACGATAAATTGAGCACAATGGCTCAAAATAATGGGTTGATGGCATTTTTTCATATTTATCAATGAAAAAACAGAGGTATTTATTTGAATATTAAAACTTTAACTCTACATTTGTACAACATGGTAAGTCCGTGTCAAAAATCTTTAAACTAACAAACACAGCTATGGCAAGTAAAAAGTATGCTTTTATCCTTGGTCTTTTGACCCTGGTGATGACTACCCAGGCACAAATGTCTGCAACGGGTGGATCTGATTGGAAGGATTCTTCTCTTATTCCTCCTTCAAGAATGGCTCAACACAATGAGTTCCTGAACAACCAGTACATTTTCCCTGCAAAACCCAGGAACCAATGGGAACTCGGTTTCAAAGTTGGTGCACCCAATATTAGTGGAGATGTTAGCACAGTTTTTCCAACTTTTGGATATGGCATTCACGTTAGAAAGTCAATAGGATATATTGTCTCTCTAAGAGGTGAGTTCAACAGCGGTACAGCGGTTGGGTTGAATTGGAAAGACAGTTACAACTACATGAACAATCCTGCATGGAGAAACAATGGATACAGAGGAAACCAGCGCATATACACTGGAGTGGGAAATCAAACAGTTGGGTTGGTTGCAGCAACTGACAGGGTTTTCTACAATTACAAAACAAAGCTCAATGATTTGAGTGCTCAAATGCTTTTCAACCTCAGCAATATTCGTTTTCACAAGGCTGAGCCTAAGTTTGGTTTGTATGCAATTCTTGGTGTAGGGGTTACCTTCTATGAAACAAATATTGATGCCCTGAATGCCAGTGGTCAAAAATACAATTTCAATTCTATCCCAGGAGGAACATATGCAACACGCAATGATACCAAGTCAGCAATAAAATCATTGTTGGATGGTACATATGAGACTGCTGGTGAGACAAACTCTCAATATAACAAGAAATTGTTTGGCAAAACTTCAAAAACAAATGCTTCATTTGGAATGGGCTTTGCATTTAAGCTTTCAAAGAGGATTAATTTGTCACTTGAAGATAAGCTCACAGTTTTGTCAGATGATTTATTGGATGGCCAACGCTGGAGTGCTTCTCCACTTGGGGATGCTACAGCAACAACACACTATGATACCTACAATTTCTTGTCTGTTGGATTGAACATCAACATTTTCTAAATTTCACTAACCCTCATCAAATTTTCCTAATATGAAACTGAATAAAATATTCTCGGTTCTGTTCTTGGGTTTATTCCTCCTTGCAGGATTGGATACCTTTGCACAGAAAAAATCTAAGTCTGTCGAGCCTCTTTACTGGAAGAATCCACTTGAATTTTCTTATGGTGAATTGAATTCTCCAAAGAGGATGAAAATGCCTAAAGTTGTTCTTGATGATGCTGATGGAGATGGTATTGCTGACCAATTTGATATGGAGCCCAATACACCTGCTGGCGCCCCTGTTGACAGCCATGGTGTAAGCAAAGATACCGATGGCGATGGCGTTCCTGATTTCAAGGACAAGCAATTGATCACCCCTACAGACTGTCAGCCGGTTGATGCAAATGGTGTTGGAAAATGCCCTGAGCCTCCTTGTTGCAAGAATATGGTTGTTACTGCTCCAGTTGTTACATGCAATATGGGAAACATACCCAGTGTAAGTTTCACAAAAGGATCTTCAACCTTGTCTAAAGAAGCACAAAGTCTTCTGGCTTCTACAGCTGATAGGCTGAAAAACAATCCCGCTTGTAAAGTATTCATCACTGGATATGCAGAAGCTTCCAAAGCCAGCCAACAGCTCAGCTGGGATAGGGTTAATGCGATCATGACTTACCTCACTGAAAAGCAAGGTATTGCTGCTGATCGTTTGATCAACAAATACGGACAGGCTGATGGCGATGTCAATACAATTGATTTCAGTGCAACAGGAGAAGTAGTTGATGCACCGAATATGGTTCCAGCTCCTCATCCGAACCTTCGTTCAAAGAATTAATTAGGTCCTAAAAGATACTGGTGCCCTCCTGTGAAGGAGGGCACTTTTTTTATGACTTGTTTAACCTGGAGTATCTTTTAAAGAACTTAATTTAGTTTCTTCTGCTAAATGCTTAACTTTGACATCCATTTATGAAGTTGAATAATATCCTGGTTTTTGTGTTGATCCTTTCGCTTGGTGCCTGTTCTAAATTCGGAAAGGTGCTGAAGAGCAAGGATTTTGAGTACAAGCTGAAAATGGCCAATACCTACTTCGAGAAAAAGGAGTTTCGCCAGGCTCAGGTCTTGTATGAAGAGCTTTTTCCTGTTTTCAAGGGTACCCCACAGTTTGATGACCTATATTATAATTATGCCTTTTCCCATTACAACATGAGGGATTATGAAACGGCAGAAAACCTTTTCAAGGGGTATTTGGAGGTTTTTGCCAACAGCAAAAGAGCTGAAGAGGTTGAATATATGCAGGCCAATTGCTATTTTAAGCAATCCCCAAAACCAGAGCTGGAGCAATCCAACACCATAAAAGCGATTGGTATGTTTCAGGTATTCATCAATACACATCCTGAATCCCCCAAGAGCAAGGAGGCTGAAGCCATCATTGCCAAATGCCAGACAAAGCTTGAAACCAAGGAGTTTCTGTCAGCCCAATTGTATTTTAATGTAGGCCAATTTAAAGCGGCAGCCCTTGCCTATACAACCCTAATTAACAACTATCCTGATTCTCCCAAAGGAGATGAGTACAAGCTGATGTCCATCAAATCATATTTCAAGTATGCCGCAATGAGTGTCGATGAGAAAAAAGAGGAGCGGTATGCAAAAGTTGTTCTTGAGGTAGAGGACTTTCAAGACAGGTTCCCAGAAAGTAAATTGGCAAAAGAAGCAGAACGTTACTTAACTTTGACAAAAAATAACCTTAAAATTTTAAATAATGAGCAGACTTCGCAGGCAGCTGGGAAATAATCTTACCAATGTTGCTGAAACCAAGGACTTGAATGAAATCAAAAACAAAACAGGTAACCTTTATCAGTCTATTTCGATTATCGGGAAAAGGGCTGCACAGATCAATATTGCCATAAAAGAAGAGCTCCACAACAAACTGGAGGAATTCGCAAGCCATACAGATAGCCTTGAGGAAATTCATGAGAACAAGGAGCAGATTGAGATTTCAAAAGCGTATGAAAAAATGCCTAATCCTGCATTGCTTGCAACCCAGGAATTCATGGAAGACAAGGTATATTTCCGCAAGAATGAGGAAGACTTGTTTCGCTAATTGAATATATTTTTTATGGAAGGGCGATGGTTTTACCATCGCCCTTCTTGTTACATGAACTTGGTCTTTGAAAAATCAAGTTGATTTTATGGTTAACTTAGTGGCTGAAATGACAGTTCATACAAGAGATAAGGTTTTTATCAGGCAGATGGGTTTGTTTCATCTATCCAGGTTATTTGTTATTGTTGTTCTTTGTATACTGATTTCAGGCATTAAACTGTCCGCACAGGAAATCAATGCCAAGGTCAATGTGGTCTATGCACAAATTGGCAGTACAGTTGACAAGAAAGTCTTTCAAACATTGCAAACCTCCCTCAATGCTTTTCTCAACAAAAGAAAGTGGACCACAGATCTTTTTGAGCCCAATGAGAAAATAGAATGCAGTTTTCTGTTGAACCTGCAATCGGTTGTTGAACCCAATGTTTATAAGGGAACCTTGACCATTCAAGCGGCAAGGCCCGTTTACAATACCAATTATCTTTCTCCCCTGGTGAACCATATTGATAACAATATCGTCTTTAGGTATGTTGAATTTCAGCCCATCGAGTTCAACGAAAACAGGGTTGCCGGTACTGAACCCCTTGCAGGAAATCTCTCTGCACTGTTTGCATATTATATCAATATCATTCTCGGTCTTGATTATGATGCGTTTGCACCAAGGGGAGGTGATGCTTTTTTTCAAAAGGCAAATGCCATTGTCAGTGCTTCACCTGATGGAAGATTTATTGAAGGCTGGAAACCTTTCGATGGTCAGCGGAACCGTTACTGGTTATCAGAGAACCTTCAAAACAGCCGTTATGCTTTGGTTCACGATGCCATTTATACCTATTACCGCCAGGGCATGGACAAGATGATTGAGAATGAAAATGATGCAAGAGAGCAGGTGCTGAATGCCATTTCTATGCTCAATACCCTTAATGCTGAGACCCCTAACCTGATGATCATGCCGTTTTTCTTTCAAGGGAAAACCGATGAAGTGATTCGCCTCTTCAAAAAAGGCAGTTTGCAAGAAAAAGCCCGGGTGATCGATCTTTGTACGCGATTGGATATCTCCAATGCCTCAAAATACCGACAGGAATTAAAGTGAAGTATTCCCATTTCATACAGTTAGCCTTTTTGACTTTGATGCTCTGGTCTTGTTCCGGGACAGGTTTCCGTTCAGTGGATGTGATTGGAAAGGACCGGATGGCCAATATTTTGTATGATATTGCCCTGGCAGAGGCTTTTGTTGAAACATACCAGCTTAAAGATTCCGCCTTGAACAAAGACAGTGCATTGCAAAAAGAGATTGATCTTGTATTGAAATACCATGCAGTTGAACCGCTTCGTTTCTCTAGGAGTTATCAATTTTACCAGCAACACCCCAAAGACTTTAGAATACTGATTGATACAGCCAATGCAAGGGCCATCCGCAATCGGGAAAACAGTTATAGTAGGCGTAAACCCAATCCATCCTGACCCATGATCTTTCTCTCCAAAGATGATCTGAAACTTGCCTATGGCGTTGATATGCTGATCGGAGAAACCTATGTCAACAGGCAGGTTCCTCAGGATAACCTCTATTGGAAGAATAGGAAAATTTACGTACCGAGTGCTCCAGGCTATACTTTCATGCCGATTTTTTCAGACTTGCTTTACCGTTGTGGTGCTGATAGGCAAGAGCTGATTGGAGAAGATTTTCTTCAACTTTCTGAAGCCATTCTTCACAGTGCTGCGCTGTTAGAGCACAAGCAGCTTGGCTGGGAGGCACATACCGCTGAGGTTGTAGCCTTGGTTGCTCCGAGCGTTGTTGACGGAAAATTATTTGAGGAATTGAATGCCTATGCAGGAAAGCTCCATCCCATCAAAACAGTGAGTGGAAGGTTGGGAACTGCATTTCCCTCCTTGAACAGGGCCGACAGCTATCTTTTCAGTTTGGTTGTAATCAACAGTTCCTCTTTTGATGTAGACAAGGCCATTCGTGCCTGGTACGCACTCATGACCTATTTTCTTATTTTGGATGACTTGGCAGACATTCGTGAAGATCTCTTGAATGGCGAGGAAAATGTATTGATTGATGCAGGCCTGGATGAATCAGGTGCAGAAAAAGTAATGGGAATGATTGATGAAAGCATCGCAACCATGAACCTTGTCAATCCAGTAATGGCCAACAGGATTGAACATAAAAAAAGCCTGATTAACCTGCATGAAATCATCAGGTCAATCAGGCATTCGGCCAAAGGCTGATTCAGGCTTCCTGGTTAAAATGGAAGGTCGTCTGATTCTGTGCCGCCGGCACCTGCTGCATCAGCTCCACCAGACTCATTCCGGGAACTGCCCAACAGTTGCACATTCAAGACGCGAAGCGTGAGTGAGGTGCCCGCGGTGCCATCGTTCTTGGTGTAACTCCTCACTTCCGGTGATCCCTCGGCATAAACAAGCTGTCCCTTTTTCAGATAAGGTGCAACAGCAGTTCTTTCCGTCCAGTAAGCGCAATCCACCCAAATGGTTCTCTCCACTGGATTTCCAGTTGCGTCCTTGTACTTTTCGCTGTGGGCAACACTGAAGTTGATCACGTTTTTTCCATTCACGACATTCGTGGTGCAATCCTTACCCAAATGTCCAATTACCTGTAGTTTTATCATACTGATTGATTTTGTTAGAACAAAGTTCTCCCAAAGTAAAGGCAAAAGAAGGTGTAAAACACAGCATTTGAGCGAGAGTTTTCCACTATTTTCATGTTGTTTTACCGCTTATTTCTTCAAGATATTGTTGGAGCGCTTCTGAAAATTCACAGTAATTTTATTGCATGGAAAAAATGGTTGAATATACAGCCCTCATTGCGCTGGTTGAACATGTATTTATGGCCATGGGATGCCCCCCAGACCAGGCAAAAACTGGTGCAATGGCCCTTGTCTCAGCAGACCTTCGTGGAATAGATTCTCATGGTGTGGCAAGATTGTCTGGATATGTCAGGTTGTGGGAAGCGAAAAGGGTAAATTCGGCTCCGCGTATCGCCATCATCCATGAAACACCTTCCACCGCGGTAATCGATGGAGATCAGGGATTGGGGCTTGTGGTCGCACCAGTTGCCATGGATGTCGCCATCTCCAAAGCTGCACAAGTCGGTACTGGCTGGGTGAGTGTGAGCAACAGCAATCATTTTGGTATTGCTGCATTCCATGCCATGCGCGCACTGGAGAAAGACATGATCGGTATTGTGATGACCAATGCTAGCGCCCTTGTTGCACCTACGTTTTCCAAAGAAAGGATGTTGGGCACCAATCCCATCTGTGTAGCAGTACCTTCCGGAGATGAACCGCCATTTGTAGCAGATATGGCAACCACTACGGCTGCCAATGGAAAACTTGAGATATTACAGCGGAAGCAATTGGAGGCTCCTCTTGGCTGGATACAGGATGCGGATGGCAATCAGGTCACTGATGCACATGCATTGAAAAATGGAGGTGCTCTATTGCCCCTGGGGGGCGATAGAGAGCAAGGCAGCCATAAAGGGTATGCACTTGGCTCCATCGTGGATATTTTTTCAGCGGTTTTGAGCGGGGCCAATTTTGGTCCTTGGGTACCTCCTTTTCCTGCCTATGTTCCTATGCCAGACAATCAACCCGGAAAAGGCATTGGACATTTTTTTGGGGCAATGAGGATTGATGCCTTCAGAAAGTCGGAGGATTTTAAAAGGGACATGGACCTTTGGATCAGGCGGTTTCGGGCTGCGGAGCCAATCTCAGCCGATGAGCCTGTATTGATTCCAGGAGATCCTGAACGCGCCATAGAAAAATACCGTCGCATGCATGGCATCCCCCTGCTTGAAGTAGTTTGGCAGGACCTTGCAACGATTGCTGAAAAATTCAATATCAAGTTTTAACTTCGCGCACACTCAAACAACAACGCATGAAAATAATGAAGTTCGGAGGAACCTCCGTTGGAAAGCCGGAAAGAATGTTTCAGGTAAGAGACTTGATCACCCGCGACAATGAGCCCAAAATTGTTGTCTTGAGTGCGCTGAGTGGAACAACGAATGCCTTGGTAGCCATTGGTGATGCTTTGGCTGCAGGAGATAAGGAGAAAGCCAAAAATGCCATCGATGTGCTTCATGCCCATTATGCTGTATTTATCAATGCGTTGCTTGAAAAAGATATGATGAGGGAAAAGGCTGCTTCTTGCATCAATGAGCATTTTGAATTCCTTAACATAATATTGAAAATTTCATTCAATGAAGCACTCAACAAGGATATTCTTGCCCAGGGAGAATTGATGAGTACCAAGTTGTTTTCTTATTATCTGGAAGAGAAGGGGCAGGACCATGTATTGCTTCCTGCACTTGATTTTATGGCCATTGATGCCAATGATGAGCCGCAGGTGCTGGCCATCAGGACTAAATTGCTGAAGGCATTGGAGAGTCATTCAGGAAAGCCCATTTACATCACCCAAGGATACATTTGCAGGAATGCAAAAGGCGAGGTAGATAACCTAAAGCGGGGTGGCAGTGATTATTCTGCTTCCTTGATTGCTGCTGCAGTGACTGCTTCAGTTTGTGAAATCTGGACAGATATCGATGGGATGCACAACAACGACCCAAGGGTTGTTGGTACCACCCGTCCGATTGAGCAATTGAGCTTCGATGAGGCGGCGGAGCTTGCCTATTTTGGTGCAAAGATCCTTCATCCGGCTTCTATCTGGCCTGCACAGCAATACAATATTCCAGTGAAGCTGCTTAATACCATGGAGCCTGAGGCAAAGGGTACAATCATCCTCAAAGAACCTGATGGGAATGGGGTGAAGGCCGTTGCCGCAAAGGATGGTATCGTAATGCTGAAAATAAAAAGCAGCCGCATGTTGCTGGCCTATGGATTCCTGAGAAAGATTTTTGAGGTGTTTGAAAAATACAAAACATCCATTGATATGATTACAACGTCTGAAGTGGCGGTATCTGTAACCATTGACAATACCTTGAATCTTGATCAGATTTCCAAGGAGCTTCAACCCTTGGGTGAATTGGAGGTTCTCGCCGATCAAACCATCGTTTCTGTGGTTGGTAACAAACTTACACAGCAAGATCAATTGATGACAAGGATGTTTGATTCACTTGCAGGTGTGCCAGTGAACATGGTTAGTTATGGAGGTAGTTTGCACAACGTATCCATACTTGTTCCTACTTCATTCAAGAATGAAACGCTCAAGGTATTAAACAAGGGCCTGTTTGGGCTCGATTAAAATTAGTTCATTAGATGATCAGCATGGCATCTCCATAGCTGAAAAACCTGTACTTGTCTTTGATGGCTTTTTTGTAAGCTTCCATGGTAAGTTCATAGCCTGCAAATGCACAAGCCATGATGAGCAGGGAAGTTTTTGGCAGATGAAAATTGGTGATCAATGAATCACAAATGGAGAATTCGTATGGAGGATGAATGAAAATATTGGTCCATCCTTCCGAAGGTTTCAACATCTTGTCTGCTGTAAACGTACTCTCTAATGCCCTCATGGTTGTTGTACCTACAGAGCAAATCCGATGTCCTTCAGATTTTGCCTTGTTCACTATTTTACAGGCAGTCTCGTCTACCCTGTAATATTCAGCTTCCATTTTATGTTTGCTCAGGTCTTCCACTTCAATGGCCCTGAACGTTCCCAGGCCGGTGTGCAGGGTTGTTTCTGCAAAACGGATTCCTTCAATTTCTAAACGCTTGATCAACTCTGATGAGAAATGCAAACCTGCGGTTGGTGCCGCAACTGCACCTTCATGCTTTGCATAAACCGTTTGGTATCTTTCCCTGTCCAGCTCATCTGGCTTGCGTTTGATGTATTTGGGCAATGGTGTTTCACCAAGTGAATTGAGCACCAGTTTGAAGTCCTCATCTGAGCCTTCAAAAAGGAACCGAATGGTCCTTCCCCTTGAAGTTGTATTGTCAATTACTTCGGCAATCAATTCATCTGCATCACCAAAATAGAGCTTATTTCCTACTCGGATTTTTCTTGCGGGATCAACAATAACATCCCATAACCTGTTCTGCTTGTTCAACTCTCTCAAAAGAAAAACCTCAATTTTGGCACCGGTTTTCTCTTTGCGTCCGTACATCCTGGCAGGGAATACCTTGGTATTGTTCACCACGAAAACATCTTTTTCTTCAAAATAGTCAAGGATATCCTTGAAGGTTTTGTTCTCAATCAGACCAGTGTCTTTATGAACAACCATGAGCCTGGCGTCTTCTCTTCTTTTGGTGGGTGTCTGGGCAATAAGGTTAAGGGGGAAGTCGAACCTGAATTGGGATAGTTTCATGCGTGTATATTTATTTTGCCTGAAAACAAATCCCGGTGACCGGCCCCAATAGGGGCGTCATATCCATCAAACCTGATCTTACGGCACCAGACTTGTTTTGGCATTAAGATGGCAAAATTACAAAAAAAATACGGTATTCTCTGATGACACCTGCCGCTTTTTACACCAGTTATAAACCTCGCGCGATTTAAAATCTGAGGTGTCTCACTGTTTGACCGTTGTTGATCAGCTGTTTCAGCGAATCAATGCCCACCTTGAGATGTGATTCTACAAAATTAACCGTAACCTGTTTATCACTTTCCTCTGTCTTGACCCCTTCTGGGATCATGGGTTGGTCGCTGACCAGCAGCAAGGCACCGGTTGGAATTTTATTGTAAAAACCTACTGAAAAAATGGTGGCAGTTTCCATATCAATGGCATATGCCCTGACTTTTTGAAGATAGTTTTTGAAATCTTCGTCATGTTCCCAAACCCTTCTGTTGGTCGTGTATACGGTTCCGGTCCAGTAGTCCAGTTCATGTTCGCGGATGGTGGTTGAGATCGCTTTTTGTAAAGCAAAGGCCGGCATGGCTGGCACTTCTGCGGGGAAGTAGTCGTTGGAGGTTCCTTCGCCCCTGATGGCGGCAATGGGGAGAATGAGGTCGCCTAACTTGTTTCTTTTTTTAAGCCCACCGCATTTTCCTAGAAACAGAACGGCTTTGGGGTCAATGGCCGTGAGCAGGTCCATGATGGTGGCTGCAGTTGGGCTTCCCATGCCGAAGTTGATGATGGTGATGCCGTCGAAAGTAGCACATTGCATGGGTTTATCCCTTCCGATCACTTCAACATTGTTCCATGTTGCGAACAGGTCTACATATTTACTGAAGTTCGTCAACAAGATATATTGTCCAAATTGCTCTATGGCCATTCCTGTATACCTGGGGAGCCAGTTCTTGACGATATCTTCTTTGTTGTTCATATTTCAACTTGTTCTGCTTCGAAATTACTGATTACTTTGCATGCATGATCAAGCTGACCTTTCCCAAACCTGATTTCAAAATCCGTGAGCTGGGCGGGCAACCAGAAATTTTTGATGGCATACGTCAGAAATGGGTTGCCCTACAGCCTGAAGAATGGGTGAGGCAGAATTTTATCAGTTGGTTGACAAAGGCTGCAGGAATTCCTACTCATTCGATCGCCGTTGAAAAAGGATTGCGCCTTGGAAATTTGATGAAACGCTTTGATTTACTGGTCTTTGACTCAAATACCCAGCCTTGGATGATGGTTGAATGCAAGGCTGCTGATGTTCCTTTGAAAGCGTCAGTTTTGATGCAAATTCTTTCCTACAACCTCGTCATACCGGTTCGTTATCTTGTTATCACCAATGGTGTTGAATGCCATGTGGCAGACAAAAAAAAAGAGATACCTGAATGGCTCTCTTTTTTCCCAAAACATGAGTAAGCATATTTTCTATGGAAAAATTCCCAGCTCCAAATAGCTGGTCCCCACCTTGTTGATGGCCACTACAAAAGCAGCTGTTCTCATGTCTCTGATGGTGGGATTTTGTTTCCAGCAATCTAAAATCTCATTGGTGGCCTTGATCATGGTATCTTCCAATCCACTCCTGACCAGGTCAATCTCATCCGGTCCGTGAACAATCAATTTTTTTTGTTCATCGCTGATTTTATTGCCCGTCATTTCTTCAAGCTGTGATACAATATTGGCATTTTGGTTTTCCATGAATCTTTTTTCGAGACGGCCATAGGAAACATGGCTGAGGTTTTTCAACCATTCAAAATAAGAAACAGTAACACCACCAGCATTCAAATACATGTCAGGAACTACAAGGATTCCTTTGTTGACAAGGATTTCATCTGCCTCAGGTGTCAATGGTCCATTTGCTGCCTCTCCAACAATCTTTGCCTGAACCCGATCAGCGTTTTCAGCATTGATTACATTCTCGAGCGCCGCAGGAATCAGGATGTCGCATGGGGCTTCCAGCGCATCTGTATTTTTGTTGAAATTGGTCGCTCCAGGGAAGTTCAGTATTGATCCGGTTTTTTTCCTGTGCTGGAACACGGCCTCAATATCCAATCCATTTTCATTGTAGATGGATCCCTCATATTCTGCCAAACCAACAACCAACGCGCCACCTTCCTGAAAGAATTTGGCGGAGTGATAGCCAACATTTCCGAGTCCTTGCACAATTATTTTTTTGCCTGCAAGTCCTGTTTCCAAGCCAAGTTTGGCCATTACCTCGGGATTGTTGCAGACTTCCCTGATACCAAAGTAAACACCAAGGCCAGTGGCTTCTCTTCTTCCTCTTACCCCACCCTGCGTAACAGGCTTTCCTGTAACACAACCCAATGCTTCCACTTCTCCCGGGTGCATCGCCATATAGGTATCCAGGATCCATGACATTTCCCTTTCTCCTGTACCATAATCAGGTGCTGGAACATCTTCACCAGGGCCTATGAATCTTTTTTTGATCAGCTCGCTGGTATACCTTCTTGTGATACGCTCAAGGTCATAGGCGCTGTACTTTTTGGGATCGATGGTAATTCCACCTTTGGCACCACCAAAAGGCACATTCACAATGGCACATTTGTAGGTCATCAATGCAGAGAGGGCCATCACTTCATCCAGGTTGACCATTTCACTGAACCTGATTCCCCCCTTGCAAGGAAGTTTGTGGTGGGAGTGCTGAACCCTGTAGGCCTTGATTACTTCTACCTTGTCACCGATTTTTACCGGGAAATGCATGCGAAGCACACTGTTGCATTGCTTGATTTGTTCAAGTATGCCTTCGTCAAATTGGGTGTATTGAGCGGCTTTGTCAAAACTCTTACAAACGGCATCAAAAAAACTGTATTCAGGGTTCATGGCATTTATTTTCGTTGGTTAGATGACAAAAGAAAAGGATGATGTTTATGATTCTTTTTCGAGTTTGGAAATTTTCCTGTCAAGGTGAATCAGATAGGCAACCAGTCCCAAAAGGATGGTAAGCACCACGGCTACTACCACATAAATTTTTCCGTTGGATCTCATG
>JAIPBY010000051.1 GCA_021738605.1 Chitinophagaceae bacterium
TCATTGGCTTTTACAAAGTACCGCACACCGCCCTGGTATTTCACTTCAATGGCATTGGCTGGCTTCACCTTGCCTTTGTACTCCCTCATCACCTTCACATTGTCATTGAACAACAGTGTGGCACTGATGATCACACCCAAACCCACTTGACCCAATACCTTGAACCATCCTGCCAACCCATCCTTATCTCCCTTCTTATAATTGACTCCCTGGCTTTGGGCCAAGCGTTTTGAACGAAGCTTCAGGTAGTCGTCCACGAATCCAACCAGGCCCAACCAAATGGTGCTCAACAACAAGAGTTTGATGTAAACCTTGTCTAAGTTTGCGAACAACAATGTGGGTATCAGGATGCCTAATAAAATGATAAAACCACCCATGGTTGGAGTACCTTTCTTTTGCTCCTCACCTTGTAAACCAAGCTCCCTGACAGATTCACCTACCTGCATTTTTTGAAGAAACAAAATGATATGCTTACCATAAACCATGGTAATGAAGAGGGAAAGCAATACTGCCAACATTGCCCGGAATGTGATGAACTGGAAAATACCCATCCCCGGAAAACGGAGCTGCTCATCTATTAACCATTGATAAAGTTGATAAAGCATTTCTTCTTATTTGTCTAGTTCAGTAAATGTTCTCACCAATATTTCCTTGTCATCAAATGGAAATCTTTGTCCTTTGATTTCCTGGTATTTCTCATGGCCCTTTCCTGCTACAAGAATAATATCATCCTCCCTGGCCATCATCACGGCCGTGCGGATGGCTTCCTTCCTGTCTTCAATTACCAATACTTTTCTTTGCAGCAAAGCATCCATCCCTTCAGCCATGTCTTTCAGTATCGCAGTAGGGTCCTCACTCCTGGGATTGTCAGCCGTGAATATTGCTCTTGTGCTGAATTCCGCTGCAGCATTCCCCATCAGTTTTCGCTTTGACTTGTCACGGTCTCCACCGCATCCCACAACAGTAATGATTTGTTCACCACCCTTTAGGAATTTCTTGATGGTTGTAAGCACGTTAAGCAGCGCATCTGGCGTATGGGCGTAATCCACAATACCAATGATCCTTTGCTTTGGTGAAACCATATAATCAAACCTTCCCTCTGCTCCAGTAAGGTTGCTCATGGTCTGCAGCACATCTAGTCGATCCTCTCCCAAACAAATGGCTGCTGCATAAACCGCCAGCAAATTGTATGCATTGAACGCTCCGATCAAACGGAAATGAACGTCCTGCTCATTCACCAACATTTGCAATCCGGTGATGCTGTTGTCTACAATTCTTCCCTTAAAATCTGCAACAGACCGAAGACTGTAATAAAACTTGTCAGCATGGGTGTTCTGCAACATTACAGCCCCATTCCTATCGTCCATATTGGATATGGCAAACGCGGTGGATGAAAGGCCATCGAAAAAATTCTTTTTCACCCTGATATACTCATCAAATGTTTTGTGATAATCCAGGTGATCATGGGTAATATTGGTAAAAATACCGCCTGCAAATTCAAGCCCTGCAATGCGTTGCTGGTGAATAGCATGACTGCTTACTTCCATGAAAGCATACCTGCACCCTGCATCCACCATGCGCTTCAACAAGATGTTCAGTGAAATTACATCGGGTGTTGTATGGGTGGAGGGTGATACCGTTTCACCAATCATGTTGTTCACTGTTGAGATCAGGCCACAGTTGGCATCCAATGCCATGAACAATTTATACAAAAGGGTTGCCACGGTTGTCTTCCCGTTTGTTCCTGTTACCCCAACCAATTTCAAATGATGACTTGGTTCTCCGTGAAAAGCATGTGCCATGATGCCTGCCGCTTTTGCACCATCATCTGTCTGAACATAATTCACACCAGGATGCAAGTTGACGGGAAGCGTTTCACACACGATGGCTATGGCACCGTTCTGAACAGCAGCATCGATGTATGCATGCCCGTCTTGGGCAACACCTTTGATGGCAATGAAGCAACTGCCCCGACCAACAAGCCTTGAATCAATCTGCACATCAGTGATGTGCAGGTCAGTGCGTCCGGTCAATGACCTGATCCTCACGGTATACAATATGTCTTGCAATAGCTTCATGTGCATCATTCAATTGTACTGCCAAGATTCAAATAAACGGTTTGTCCTTTCACAACAGCCATCCCCGCTGGTATAGACTGCGATATAACTTTTCCTTTTCCAGTGGCAATCACCTGCAACTGCTGCCGCTCAAGCAATTCCAGGGCATCTTTCAAGCCAAATCCTTTGAGATCAGGCATACTTCCATGCTTGGTTGACCAGTTGCTGGCTGCCAGATTTTTTTCATTGTTCATCACCTTGCTCCATTCCCCTTTTTTTCCGGCATCAAGTATGGGTTTTCCAATTCCCTTGGCGATGGCCTTGAAATCATTTGAAGAGCCATTCCACTCAGACTTGCTGCTGTCTGCATATGTTGGATGCTGGTAACTTGCATAGAGATCTGGATCAACGGTAAACAACTTGTTTGCGATCTCACTGAAAACAGGTCCTGCAACCTGGGCGCCGTAGTACTTTTCAGCAAATGGTTTGTTCTTGATTACTACAATACAAGCGTATTTGGGATTTTTCGCAGGGAAATAACCTGCAAAAGAGGATTGATAAATATTATCGGAGTAGCCCTTGTTTCCATTGGCAACCTGCGCAGTTCCTGTTTTTCCAGCAAGGGTGTAAAAGCGATTAAGCATACTCTTCCCCGTTCCTGACAATACAACTCCTTCCAAGCATGATTGAAGCTGCAACAAGGTTGACTTGCTGCAGATCGAATCGCGAAGAACTGTGGTTTTGAATTCCTGCACTACCTTACCATCTTTCATGATGGCATTGACCAGGAAGGGCTTCAGCAATTTTCCATTGTTAGCGACGGCATTGTACACCATCAGGGTCTGCAACGGACTGATGGAAATATTGTAGCCAAAGCTCATCCAAGGCAGTGCAACATCACTCCAGTTTCTTCCGCTTGGATTGGGGATGATGGAATTCGATTCACCCAGAAGGTTGATTCCAGATGACCTGTTGAGGTTCAATCGCTCAAGATGAGCTATGAATTTTTTTGGATTATTGTTGTAGTGTGTTACAGCAAGTTTGGCCATCCCAACATTTGAGCTCAACTCGAATGCCTGTTTATAGGTAACATTCGTATTGTTATGCTTTTCACTATCCTTTACAACCCTACCTCCAAAAGCCCAAATTCCCCCTTCAAGATTAACAGGACTGTTCATGTTGATGTACTGGTCTTCCATTGCTGCCAACATGGTTACCAGTTTGAATGTAGATCCTGGTTCTGAACGGGTGATGGCATAATTGTAGTCTTCCATGTAAGACCCGTCTTTCTGCCTTCCTAGGTTGGCAATGGCCTTGATCTTACCGGTCTTCACTTCCATTACGATACAGGTTCCAGTGAGACATTCATTGGCCTCCAGCATTTTTAACAAAGCCTGCTCGGCCACATCCTGAATATTGATATCAATGGTGGTGATGATATCCTTTCCGTTTTCAGGCTCAATCTCTGAACCTTCAACGGGAACAAAAGCACCACCCGCAATCCTTCGCACCAACCGCTTTCCAGTAACCCCCTTGAGCAGGCTGTCATATGTTTTTTCCAGACCAACATTCTTAGTGACCAAATTACCCGTCGAGTCAAGATATTCCCTTGAAAGCCCGATTGTTCTGTTGGCAAGCAAGCCAAACGGAGCCATCCTTTTTTCTTTTTCAATAAATATGAATCCGTTCTTGTTCCTGTTGGACTTGATAAAACTGATGTTTCTCAGCAACTGGTACTGCTTGAAATCAATATTTTTTCTCAACAAATGGTAACGATCTTCCCTGTTAAAAATACCCATCAATTCATGCTTGTAGGCGCCAGGTGTACCTCCGCCAAGGATGGAGGAAAGATGAATGGACAAACTGTCAATGGCCTTTTTAAACCTCAAGCCATTTTTTTCCTGAACACCCTGAGAACCAAAATCAAGGTAAATATCAAAAAAAGGAATTGAGCTGCTCAGCATCCTTCCATCTTCACTGTATATTGTTCCCCGCTCCGCATCCATTTCCCTGTATTCAAGGTGCAGGCTATCACTCAATGACTTCCAGTATCCCCCTTCAACCCTTTGGATGAACAACGCCTTTCCAAAAATGCAAATGCCCAATACAAGCATCAGCAAGTAGATCAGGTAACTACGCCATAATATGTCTTTTTTTGTCTCCAATGCCTGGTTTTATTTAACCTCTTTTTTTATTGTTGAATCATTCAATGCAACCGGAGGCTCAAGAATTTCTTTTACTCCTGATACTGCTACTGATTTTACTACTTCAGATTGCTTGGTCATGAACATCCAATCTTTTCTCACCATCTTGAACTCATATTGCAAATCCTTCAATTCTTTTGTTGTTCTGTTGATATCCTTGATGGCCTTTTCCGCATGATGACCATTGTAGATATACGCAATAGCAAGGGCAGACAGGAAAAGGAAGAATGGCACATTTTTCACCAACCAAACCTGGTTGATAAAAAACCATTTGACATCATTCTTTTCAAGCGCCATGTTCTCTATTTTTTCTTCTTTTCTTTTGTTCACTTCTTCACCCCAATTCTCAATCTTGCACTTCTCGATCTTGGATTTTTACTAACCTCTTCAGTAGAAGGCTCAATGGGCTTTCTGTTGAAGGGCTCAAAAGGTGTAGTTTTTCTTGTTCCATAAACAGGATCAGCCACCTGTGCATCTTCATCGCCCGATTTGAAAAACTGTTTCACTATCCTGTCTTCAAGGCTATGAAAGGTGATGACAGACATCCCTCCTCCAGGCCTGATGAGTGATGCAGATTGAACCAGCAGATCTTTTAAGGCAGCTAACTCATCATTCACTGCAATCCTGAGCGACTGAAAAACCTGGGCAAAATACTTGTTGGGATTCCCCTTGACAACTGGAGCGATAACTGCCTTTAGTTCATTGATTGTGCGGATCTGGCTTTTGCGACAATGTTCAGTCAAGAGCTGAGCAAGTGTTCTTGCATTGGTAACCTCGCCATATTCCTGAAAGACCAGCTGAAGCGATTCTGCAGATGACTGCTGAATGAAATCGGCAGCTGTTAAGGCAGCCGATTGATCCATACGCATGTCCAACGGTGCATCAAAACGAATAGAGAAGCCCCTGGATGGTTGATCAAACTGATGACTGCTCACGCCCAAATCTGCCAAAATACCGTCGACCTCAGTGACGCCATGGAGACGAAGAAAGCGGGTGAGGTGGCGAAAATTATGGGGAATGAAGACCAGGCGCGTATCAGCAGTAAGGTTGACCCGTGCATCTTCATCTTGATCAAATGCAAAAAGCCTGCCCTTTTCATTGAGCCTGGAAAGAATTTCCCTGGAGTGCCCACCACCGCCAAAAGTACAGTCCACGTAGGTCCCGGAAGGATTGATACCCAATCCATCGACGGCTTGCTTCAGCATTACAGGAACATGATAGGACTGCACTTCAGTTTCAGCTGCCCCATTCCTGTTTTGCTTATCCAATGCCATCAGTTTCCGTTTTTCATGGTTGTACTTTCTTTGCCATCACTTCTGCAGCAAGACCGCTGAAGGATTCGGGTGAAAAGTTTTCAAAGAACTGCTGATACTTATTTTTGTCCCAAATTTCCAGTTTGTCCATTGCCGAAACCAAAACAATATCCTTTTCCAGCCCCGCATGTTCCATCAGGCTCTTCGGCAACAATAATCTTCCAGCACCATCCACTTCAATCTGGGTAGCCCCATTCAAAAAATAACGCCTGAATTCTCTCACCTTGGGATCAAAATCGTTCAGGGCGCTGATATTTTCATAAATCGGCTTCCAGCTCTGCATTGGATAAACAGTGAGGCATTTCTCAAAGCCACGGTTGATCACAAAGACAGGTACTTCCCCATCCGGCAGCTGTTTTTTTATGCCTGCCGGCAGAAGAAACCTACCTTTGCTATCGAGGGTAGCCTCATATTCGCCTATGAATCCAATCATTTACCTTGGTTTAGAAGAAAATAACATTTAATGACACAAATTAACACAATTTCCCACTTTCATACACTGATTTGAGATTCTATATTTATGCACAGCCAAAACCCAATACAGGCCTACATTACAGCCCATTTTCCCCATATTGATGTGGATATACTACAGGCAAATGTGAATTACATGTGAATAAATGAAAAATACAGCATACATACCCCATGTTGAAATGGCAGCTTTCAACTATGACCTGCCCAGCAACCGCATCGCAATGACCCCCCTCGATAACCGGGATGCATCCAAATTATTGGTCAGGAAAAACAAAAGCATCCAGCACAGCAGCTATCATCGCTTACCGGAATTTTTGCCCAGCAACAGTTTGTTGGTATTCAACAATACCCGGGTGATTGCAGCCAGGCTAAGGTTCAAAAAATCTACTGGTGGAGAAATTGAGATCTTTCTCCTTGAACCGGCAAATGGTGATTATGAATGTTTGAACGATCTTGAACAATCCACCTGGAAATGCCTGGTCGGGGGTGCAAAAAAATGGAAGAATGATGAACTGTTAAACGCATCCAACGATATACACAACAACAAGCTTCAAGCGCAATTGGTAAGCAAGAATGATAATCATTGCCTGATCAACTTCCAGTGGAGCAGCGGACTTCCCTTTGAAAAAATCATTTCGGAAACAGGTAAAATCCCACTACCTCCCTATATCAAAAGGGAAGCCACCGAAGATGATCAACACCGCTACCAGACTGTATATGCAGCTCATGAAGGATCAGTAGCAGCACCTACCGCAGGCCTTCATTTCACAGAAACCCTGATCAATAACCTGACAGCGAAAGGAATACGGCATTCATTCGTCACGCTTCATGTTGGTGCAGGCACTTTCAAACCAGTGACAGCCGCCGTCATTGGAGAGCATGCCATGCATGAGGAATACTTTCAGGTAAAGATTGACCTCATCACCCAACTGGGGAATGCTGACAAAACAATTGTTTCAGTGGGCACAACTTCCCTCAGAACCCTTGAAAGCATTTACTGGATTGCAGTCAAAGCCATCAGGAACAGGAACAAAGGATTTTCATCCAATAACAATCTTGGTCAATGGGAGCATTTGTCCTTATCAGAAGGAATTCTTCCCTCAAGGGCAGAGGCCTTTCAACAATTGAAGGAGTTGATGGTCAAACATGCTGTTGAAAGCATAGCAGGACATACCGGAATTTGCATTGCTCCAGGCTATGTGTACAAAGTAGCCAATGCGTTGATCACCAATTTTCATCAACCACAATCCACACTGCTGCTGATCATAGCCGCCATCATGGGTGATGAATGGAGATACATGTATACCAGCGCATTGGAAAACGAATACAGGTTTCTGAGTTATGGAGATGGATCACTCCTTTTCATTGATGAGACACCATGATCATTGCAAGGGGATGCTGATGGTAAACTTGCTTCCCGTCCCTGGCTCACTCTGTACTGAGATGCTGCCATCATGGGCTTCCACCATTTTCCGGGTATAATTCAACCCCAGCCCAAATCCTTTTACATTGTGCACATTGCCGGTATGTGCCCTGAAAAATTTGTCAAAAACTCGGGCAACCGTTTCTTTGCTCATGCCAATGCCATTGTCCTCGACCGTCAAGACAATTGTATTTTTTTCGTTTTTGGTAGATACTTTGATCACGGGATCAACGTCCTCCTTTGAATATTTTAAGGCATTGTCAAAAAGGTTGCTGATCATGTTGACAAAATGTACGGGATGCCCCATTACCTCATCGTTTTCAGCCAGCAATACATAGCTGATATGGGCATTTTTTTCAGCCACCTGCAAGGCAAACTTTTCTTCCAGCTTGCGCAATACCTCGTGCATGTGAAGTGGTTTCTTGTCCTTTAACACCTGAGTGATGTCGAGCTGTGCTGCCTGCAAAATCTGTTCAACCTGTATGTTCATCCTGGCATTTTCTGCCTTAATGATTTGACCGATGCCCAACAGCTGTTCGCGGTTGCCAATTATTTTCTCATTTTTCAGTGTATCCACTGCAATGGCAATGGTGGCAAGGGGTGTACGCAACTCATGGGTCATGTTGTTGATGAAATCCGTTTTCATTTCACTGAGTTTTTTCTGGGTCAGGATTGTTCTGATGGTCAGGTAAAAAGCAGTGATGATGATAAGGGTAAACAATAATGCCACAAGAATAACCCACCGCACCGATTTTAAAACAAAATCCTGCATGTCATAGGTAATTAGCATCAAGGTTTCATCCGGAAAAAGTGCAACGTCCTGATTGCCTGAAAGATCGACAAGGGGCCATGAGTGAGTAACATAGTTTATGGGATCAACTTTGCCAATTTCAAAATATTTTTCATACTCAGGACTTTCTAGATCATAGTCGGCATTGTTGCGTTTGGAAAGGACTGCAAACTGAAATTTAGCGCCTTTTAATCCATTCGCTTCAAACGCAGTCGCAATCTTTTTCTGGATTTCAGCCACTGTAAAACGCTCTGCCAAAGTTGATGGAGCCAGCATTTTCAAGAGCTCTTCGGAGGAACCTTTGGGCAATGCATCCTGGGGTATGGCCGGCAACAGCCGCAGTTTTTCTTCAACCAGGTTTTCCACCACCTCATACTCCACTTCTTGTACCTTGAAGCTTACCTGCTCCTTGCGGATGGCCACAATATTCTTCAGCCAGGAATATTGGATGACAATAATGCCAATCAGCGATATGCTGATGAGTATGGTAATCAGTGTAAAAATGCGCTTCATCCGTAAACAAAAATAAGTTTAGCCCTCCATGAAGTTACATAATGCCAGTTTATTTAACTTAGGTTTATGAACAGGATTGAAAGCGGTATGCTGCTGATTGCAGAGCCATTTCTGAAAGACCCCAACTTTCAGCGCACTGTTGTTTTACTTTGCGAACATGAGGCAACGGGAAGTTTCGGCATTGCCATCAACAGGGTCATTGACGAAAAGGTTGCCAGTTTTCTTGAAGGCATTGGCAACCATGAGTTGCCCCTGTTTGAAGGTGGTCCAGTAGGCCTTGACCAACTCCATTTTCTACACCGCCTGCCCTTTCAAATTCCTGGAGGAAAAAAGATTGCAGAAAATATCTACTGGGGAGGCAACCTTGAGGCTGCCAAATACCTGATCAACAGCGGCAAGGCAGGAAAAGACGGCATCCGGTTTTTCATTGGCTATGCAGGTTGGGAATCGGGTCAATTGAAACAGGAAATGAAAGAAAAAAGCTGGTTGTCTGTGGAGGCAACAGAAGACATTGTATTCCACGAAGATCCCAAAAGCATGTGGAAGGCAGCCGTAAAAGAGCTGGGAGAAGATTTTATTGAGATGATCAATTACCCACTGGATCCTTCTTTCAACTGATCTGATCGGTTTTCATTCTGATGGAAAGCAACCAGATCATCAGCCCAAGAAATGCAACAATTGAAAGGGCCAGGCGCAATCCTGTTTCCTGGGCGATAAACCCAATGATGGGTGGCCCAAAAAGAAATCCCAAAAAACCAATGCTGCTGACGGCTGCGATGGCAGCAGAAGGTGCCATGGACTTGCTCTTGGCTGAGAGCATGTACACAATGGGAATTACAGAAGACACACCCAATCCAACCAGCGCAAAGCCAATGATGACGGCCACAGGTGAATTGATGGCAAGGGCCAGGCCCATGCCAATGAGAACCAGGATGCCATTCAGCTTCAATACGCTTGAATAGCCCAATGCCTGCAAAAGCCTGTCACCAAAAAATCTTCCCAAGGCCATGCAAAGCGCAAAGGCCGTATAACCAACTGTGCTCACTTTGTTGAGTTCGTGAACAACCTGCCGGTAATAAAGCGAACTCCAATCCGCCATTGCCCCCTCAGACATGGCTACACAAAAACAGATGACACCCATCAACAGCAATCCCCGGTTGGGCAGTGCAAAGACCTTCTGGCGAAGCTCCCCGACTACATCTTGGATTAGTGAAAAAGAGAAAAACAGGGTTACCCCTGCAGCAGCAAGGGCGATCATGCCAAAATGCATTTCCATCGAATAGCCAACAGACATGGTCCATCCGGTAATGGCTGCCGCCAGGAAAGCACCGAGGCTCCACATGGCGTGAAGTCCAGAAAGAATGGGCTTTTTCAGCAACTGCTGAACAGAGAGGCCCTGTGTATTCATGGCGATATTGGCAAAATTTCCAATGATACCGAACAGAAAAAGGACAATTGAAATGCTCAACACTGAATGGGCCTTAGAAATCAAAAAAAGCAGTACAGTGTAGAGAAGTAATGAACCCACCGATGCCCTCTTGCTCCCCAAACGATGTACGACCCACCCTGCCACTGGCAATGCCAGCAATGCTCCCAGCGGCAACATAAAAAGAACGGCACCCAATTCAGCCTCATTGAGGGCAAACACATCCTTCACATCAGGAATCCTGGAAGCCCAACTGGAAAAGATGACCCCTGCAAAGAAAAAATATAAAGAAATGGCTGTTTTTGGCATTGTTCAATAACTGGTTTAAAGATAAAAAGGGACCATTGGTCCCTTTTTATACAATCATATCTGGTATTTTATATTGCCGTTGCACCCTCCACAAGGACAGATACCTTGTTGTCCAATACTTCCATGAATCCACCTGAAATTTTGTAGGAATTGCTTTTGCCTGCTTTATCAAGCAAAATTTTCACAACTCCTGAACCAAGGGCACTCACAATGGGTGCATGCTTTTCGAGGACTTCAAATGAACCGCTGACGCCCGGCAATTGAACCCCGTAAACATCCCCTGCGAACAATTTTTTTTCTGGTGTCAATATCTCTACCTGCATGTGCGTTTCTTATTTGTTATTCGATTAACCTTTGGCGGCCTCCATCATTTTCTTGCCCTTTTCAATGGCATCTTCAATGGTTCCAACCAGGTTGAAAGCCGCTTCAGGATACTCATCAACCTCACCATCCATGATCATGTTGAAACCGCGGATGGTATCTTCGATGCCAACGAATACACCCTTGAGACCGGTGAACTGCTCTGCAACGTGGAAAGGCTGGCTGAGGAAACGCTGAACCCTTCTTGCACGGGATACAGTCAGTTTATCTTCATCGCTCAATTCATCCATACCAAGAATGGCAATGATATCTTGCAATTCTTTGTAACGCTGAAGAATCAACTTAACCCTGTTGGCGCAATTGTAATGGGCTTCACCTACGATCATTGGGGTCAAAATCCTGGATGTTGAATCCAATGGATCCACCGCAGGATAGATACCCAAGTCAGCAATCTTACGGCTCAATACCGTGGTTGCATCAAGGTGAGCAAATGTAGTTGCAGGGGCCGGATCGGTAAGGTCATCCGCAGGAACGTAAACCGCCTGAACTGAAGTGATAGAACCATTCCTGGTTGAGGTGATGCGCTCTTGCATCAATCCCATCTCAGTGGCCAGTGTAGGCTGGTAACCCACCGCTGATGGCATCCTTCCCAAAAGGGCTGATACCTCTGAACCTGCCTGCGTAAAACGGAAGATATTGTCTACGAAGAAAAGAATGTCTTTTCCTTTTCCTTCGCCATCGCCGTCACGGAAATATTCTGCAATGGTCAGACCACTCAAGGCAACCCTTGCACGGGCTCCAGGAGGCTCATTCATCTGACCAAAAACAAATGTCGCTTTTGAATCTTTCAAACTTTCCATGTCCACCTTGTCAAGGTCCCATCCACCTTCTTCCATGCTGTGCTTGAAATCGTCACCATATTTCATGATATCGGCTTCAATCATCTCTCTCAGCAAATCATTTCCCTCACGGGTACGCTCACCCACACCTGCGAAAACAGACAAACCGCCGTGCCCTTTTGCGATGTTATTGATCAATTCCTGGATCAGTACCGTCTTTCCAACGCCAGCACCACCAAACAAACCAATCTTTCCACCCTTCGCATAAGGCTCGATAAGGTCGATTACCTTGATACCGGTGAAAAGTATTTCAGAGGCTGTACTCAGGTCTTCAAATCTTGGAGGTTTGGCATGTATGGCCCTTCCGTTTTCTTTGGAAACTGCAGGCAATCCATCGATAGGATCTCCTGTAACATTGAATAGACGGCCATTGATGGCTGGTCCAGTAGGCATTGAGATGGCCCTTCCTGTATCAAGAACTTCAGTACCCCTTACAAGGCCTTCTGTTCCGTCCATGGCTACACACCTTACGCTGTCTTCTCCAAGGTGCTGCTGCACCTCCATGACAAGCGTATCGCCATTTTCTCTTTTGATCTCAAGAGCGTTGTAGATCTCTGGGAGCTGACCTTCGAACTGAACGTCAACCACCGCACCGATCACCTGTTTGATTTTACCTCTGCTGGACATGATTATTGTTTAAATTGGATAAAAGTCGATTTCCGGCCGCAAAGGTAAGCAGGATGGGATGATTAGAAAAATTGCACACAACAATTTTCTCACATTCGTTAAAATCAATCAAAGGAAGCCATAAAGAATGGCCGCCAAGACCGCTCCAAGAATAGGACCAATCACCGGAATGACAGCATATTCCCAATCACTGCCCCCCTTGTTGGGGATGGGAAGGATGGCATGGGCAATGCGGGGGCCAAGGTCCCGGGCGGGATTGATGGCATAGCCGGTCGGACCACCCATGCTGAGTCCAATGCCCAGTACCAGTAATGAAACCGGAAGGGCGTCCAACGCTCCCAGTTTTACTTCGCCCTTTTGGATAAAAAAGATGGAAAGCATGAAAATAAAGGTGGCAATGGTCTCGGTCAGCAAATTGCTGAAAGGTTTTCTGATGGCGGGTCCTGTGGCAAATACCGCCAAGAGTAGGGATGGGTCTTTTGTTGCAGAAAAATGGTCTTTGTAGGTCAGCCATCCCAGAACTGAACCAATAAAAGCACCCAATAGCTGGGCCAGCAAGTAAGATGGTACTTCATTCCAGCTGAATTTACCCGCCACGGCAAGGCCAATGGTTACCGCCGGATTCAAATGGGCACCACTGATGTCTGCGGAAATATATACACCTACAAATACAGCAATGGCCCAGGCAAGGGCAATCACAACAAGACCGGAATTATTTCCCTTGGTCTTGT
>JAIPBY010000052.1 GCA_021738605.1 Chitinophagaceae bacterium
CATAAAAAGAAGAATGATTGGTATTGAACAAAAATCCACTGGAGGGATTGACGTATTGAGGCAATTCACTGATACCATAAAATTTGGTCCAGAGGGTCTTTGAGGTATTGCCGGGCAATGTTTTTTTCCAATCAAATGCTGGTGATGGATCACGCAATGGCATCAGGGCATTGTTGATGTAAAAAATGGTATCGTTCCTGTCAGCATACATGATGTTGAACATGGACAATCCCTGCATGGAGATGGCCTTGTAAAACTGCGTGAAATTTTGGGCCTTGTTCATGGTATACCACTGTTCCAGTGCGCGAATTTCCATGTTGGCACCAAGCTTGATGGCAAAAGTTCCCTGCTCGTTTTTCATGGTTGCACCATATTTACTCCAATACAGGTCTCTTGAAACCGGAATGGGAATGCCTTTGATGTGGAACTTTATTTTTTTCTTTTCCAAATCTGTCCAGACGCCGTCAAACATATACTGGTCGGCATTTTTAGGATTCATTTGCAATTGATAAATGTCCAGCCTGTCACAAAAATTCACGGTATGTGCCCAGCCAAGGTTTTCGTTGACACCATGCAAAATACAAGGCCCGCCCGCCAACAAGCCACCCAGGGCATTCCATCCTTCTTCGCTGTTGACATGTGCCTCATAAAAAGCTTCAGGCCCTTCATTCGGTTGATGGGCATTGATGGCCAAAAAAGCTTCGCCGGTTGTTGTGCGTGAAGGGTGGATGGCAATGGCATTGGATCCCATTTTATCATAATCAATCAAAGGATTGACATTGTTTGCAAAGATGGACCGCAATGCCCTGTCTCCGCCATTGAAAATGGTCAGGGCCAATACAGAGGAAGCAATATACTCTTTGAGAGACATGGGAAACAATTGCTTCACCAATACCTCTTCAGGATGTGCCTTGGCATAATCATTGATGCCTTGCACATATCCT
Source organism: Chitinophagaceae bacterium (assembly GCA_021738605.1). Lineage (GTDB taxonomy): Bacteria > Bacteroidota > Bacteroidia > Chitinophagales > Chitinophagaceae > Pollutibacter. The sequence goes on from JAIPBY010000052.1 coordinate 945, forward strand.
TCTGCAAGCCTTAAAAAGGCAGGAGAAAGGGTATTCCATTTTTCTTCGGTAATCTCTCTGCAGCGAAACAAGGCAAAGGCATAATCGCCCGCCACACCATCTTTCCCCAAAGCCCTTCCCATCAAGCCTTTGGAGGGAAGCGCAACCATTTGCAAGCTTTTGAAATCATCCTCTGCATGGGCCCATGCCAAACCATAGGAAACTTCTGGATCTGTTTTGGCAAAAATATGAGGAACCCCAAAACTGTCTCGCGCAATGGTAACCGCCTTGGGGTCAATCTGGGCTTGAGCATGCAAATTCAGCAACAAAAGAAAAGACAAGAAATATTTCATGCAACTTGGTTTGACCGCAAGGTACACAAAACAAAAACCTATTTTCTTTTTAGCCCATCCAAGTAAGCCAGGAGGTCTGCCATTTCCTGTTGAGACATGCCTGTATGCAGTCCTGCAGACATCATGGATGTTTTCATCTGCTCGATGGACTTGACAGATGAAAGCTTGATTTTTTGAACAATGCCGCCTGGCATTTTTAATTCAATGTCCGTCTTTGTTTTGCTGGATATGATGCCCATGGTCTCTGAACCATCGTTCATTTTCACCACCCATCCCTCATAGCCAAAGCTGATGCCATCTGAAGGATAGACAATGGCCTTGAGCATTCCGTCCTTTGCATATTTTGATCCTATCTCTGTAAGCTTTGGACCAAAATCATAACCCTCGTTGTTGACCTTGTGGCAAACAGCACAGTTCGATGCAAATACTGCCTTGCCATTGGCGGCAAATGCTTTGAGGGCATTGATTTCATCAATGGTCGGAATCCTGACCACCTCTTCAGCTTCCACCACTTTTGGCAGGTATTGCTTGGCTTCCTTGCGCACAGATTCTCTCCAGGAACCGCTCACGCTGGCCACCACATCAGCAATCAATTCGCTGGGCACTTGGTTGTTTTTCAGGATCTTCAAAACCCTTTTTTCTCCCTCCCCACTGTAACCAATCCTTGAAGCTGCAAATTTTTTCAAGGTTTCTGGAAATTCTTTGCCCAGGGCAACTGCTTGCAAAATATCCACTGATGCAGTGTTTCCGATTTTTGCCAATGCATTCAACAGGCCCATGGACCGCTCTGCATTCTTGTCATTCAACACCTTCCACAATATATCAGTACCACCTGATGCAAGCAAGGTCTTAGCTGCATTCCCTCCGAGGTTATCGGTATTTTTTGCAATGGCCATCTCAAGCAAACGTGGTTGCTCAGCCTTAAGGTTGTATTGAATCACCAGGTCCAGGTAATCTTTTGTCTGATACGTGGCATTGAGCACCCTTGTCAATGCTGCTTCTGCCGCAGCATTCGCCTTGGTGGCAGCAGGGTTCAAAGCAGACAATGCCAACTTGTCGATGGCAATGTCATTGGCAGCATTGCTTTTGATGATGTTCAGCAATACTGCTGTTTTGGCTGGGCTGTTGTTGAAATCAAATGCCCGAAAATAACGCAGCCTTTCTTTGAGAGGAAAACTTGCATTTGCAGCCAACTGTTCAAGATAAGGCAAGGCCTTATCAGTTCTGGCCCTCCACACAATATCTGTTCCAGCAGCATCTTTCAAAGGATCTTTCACGGCAAGCAGATAGGCGTTGAAAAATGCATCCCATTGACCATCGGCACCTACACCCAAGGCCTCAAGATACCATCGGTCTTTACCATCATACTGTGTAGCAAGATCAGCCCATATGCCTGCTGCTTCCGGACTTTTGTTGTGGTGAAGGGCAATGATGCATTCCCTTCTTACCTGAGGGTCAGGATCAGTCTTCAGTGCGTTCAAAACGTCAGTGGTATTGCCTTTGAGCTGTAAGCTTGCCCTGATGGCCAACATCCTGAGCTGTGGATTTTGTTCTTTCAGGGCTTGTTTGATGAACTTGTCTGCCTTCACAGCTGGCATTTTTACCAGGCTCCAAAATGCCCTTGCCCGCATGGCAGGATCAGCATCGGATTGCCAAAGTTTTTCCAGAGGACCCAATGATTTTTTGCCCAAGTGCTGAAGGCTGTTGTAGGCATGATAACGGACCACAAGGTTAGGATTTTGCAATGCTTGCAATGCGCCTTCCACCGTTGAAAAATCAATGGCAGGCATGGTATATTTTGATGCAGTGGCAGGTGCTATCCGATAGATGCGGCCCCTGGTCTGGTCTCCAGCCTGATGTCCTCCTACGCCAGGATCATACCAGTCTGCTACAATCAATGATCCATCAGGTGCAACGCAAACATCTGCCGGCCTGAACCAGCGGTCGTTTTCACCCTTGATGATATTGACAATACTGGCGCCATACCCTGCACCCTGGTTGTTGATGCTATAGGCCCTGACCACATTGGGGCCTGCATCTGCATGGATGAGCTGGTGCTGAAATGCTTCTGGCAACAATTTCCCTTCATACACCAGCAATCCTGTTGGTGATCCTGCACCGGTTTGCAATACATTCGGAATAGACCCTGGGTCATTCAAATGCCAATGGCGCAATGGAATCGAGTCTTCCATGTTCGTACGGGTGGTATTCCAACCTGCCCCTGTCATTTCATCCGTATAGCCAAAGTTGCCATATGGCATCACATAGTTGATGCGTGTTCCCTTGTTGCCATCATCATCATTATCACTCTGCCACATGGTGCCATAGCTGTCTACCGCCACCTCATAAGGGTTCCTGAAATTATCGCCCAGGCATTCCACATTGGATCCATCAGGATCACAACGGAACACCATCCCCTGTTTGTATTTTTTGGGACCGATCTCATCACCATCCTGGTCCAATACTGTATTGCCCTTGCTATCCTTCAATGTTTTACCATTGTTACCAAAATTGAAATAGAGTTTTCCGTCTGCACCAAATGTGAAGGTATGCATGCCATGGTCATGCTGTTCGCCTTCAATCCCCTGGAACATGATCTCTTTTCGATCTGCCTTATCATCTCCATTGTCGTCATAAAAATTCCATACAAAAGGACTTTGCGCAACAATAACACGCTTTCCCAAAACCGCAATACCCAGCGGTGCATTCAGCTCCGAGCCCTGATAAAAAAGTTTTGCGGTATCGATGCGTGCATCACCATTCCTGTCTTCCAGGATCATGATGCGATCGCCCTTTGGCGTTGTTGGATTGCCATTAAGGTTGGGGCGATAATTATAGGCTTCGGTCACCCAAATCCTTCCCTTTTCATCCACATCAATATTGGTGGGATTTTGCAACATGGGCTCTGTGGCCATCAATTGCACCTGCAAGCCATAGGCAACATTCAATCCTTTCAATGCATTTTCAGGAAGCCTTTTTTGTGCTTCCGTGAGGCTGTCTTTCAGCATTATATTTTCACTGAAGCCATAGCGCGGCAGGGTGTATGAAAGTCCGGCAATGATCAACAAGAGGGTGATGCAAATGCGTAGCGGTGTAATTTTTTTTGACATGGTCTTGGGTATATTGTTGAATTGAATCGATGGTTAGTTTCCATAAGCAAATGACTCCATCACTTCCATACTTTTCATGGCTTCTTCGATGGAACAAGGGTTGGATGATCTTCCGAGAAAATAATCAACCACCTTGCTGATCATGGGATGCTGAATGTTTTGAGGATGCTCAAAGGAAATCAAGTCAGCGCCTGCTGCTGTTACGATCCTCAGTTCCGTTCCAAAAAATGGAAACTTGAGGTAGCCTTTTTCTCCAATGATCAGGCAACTGTCCTCCTTCATGATTTCAGGCATGGAGAAATTCCAGTCGCCCTGGAACAAGATATTGTTGGGAAGCTCCATGATGCCAGACACGGCATCTTCCGCTGCATAGAAATTGGTTTGATGTGCAGCAGCACCGGATTTGCGCAGGGCTTCACCAAAAATAAACTGGATGATATCAAGCTGGTGTGGCGCCAAATCATAAAAATATCCGGCTCCTGCATATGCAGGATCTACACGCCAGTTAAAACCTGTATCAGCAACAATGTCTGGCCTATGTGTTTGAAACATGGTCAACCGGATGTTTTTTATTTTACCCACCGCACCCGTTTCAACCAATTCCTTGATTGTTAAAAACATGGGCAGCCCTCTGCGGTAGTGGGCCACAACCAATTTTCCATTGTTGGCTTTTACGGCATCGGTCATTCTTTTGCAAGCAGCCACTGAAACGGCAACTGGCTTTTCCACGTACACCGCTTTCCCTTTCTCCATCGCAGCAATTGCATATTCTTCATGAAACTTTGGAGGGGTCGCAATATAGACTGCATTGATGGCAGGATCATTGATCAACGCTGCTGCATCACTGTACCAGAAAGGTACCTGATGCCGTGCTGCATAATCTGCCGCCTTTGCTGCATCCCTGCGCATCACGGCATGCAAGGTTGATTGGGACACCTTGTTGAATGCGGGTCCACTTTTCAGTTCAGTTACATTTCCGCAACCGATGATGCCCCAGGTAATCATTGGTTGTTCACTCCGTTGTTCTGTCATGCGTTCAAAATTATATCCTCTGCAAGTGGCAGAAAGATGTTTAATTGGACAACAATTTATTGAAAATACTTCAGTGCCACTGCATACGGATCATAAACTTATTGGGTAACTTCAATAGTCTTCCTGCTTTAAGATTTTAAACCAACCGCTTAAAGATGAAATTATTTTTTGCCTTGCTGCTCCTGATATCTTCCACTTCAATTCGATCCCAAACAATGGATGCTGATTTCAGGGAGGCAGTTGAGAACGGCAAACTGGTGAACCAGGGCTTCAACCGGTGCATTGCTTATGTGAATGCATGGATGAAATATGCAGACACAACTACCGGACTGATTCCAAGAAACATCACCGATTCAAAAGATTTTTGGAATGCCTGGGATGCAGCAGCAGACAACTATCCCTTCATGGTGCTGACCTCATCTATCCTCATGCCAGACTTCTTCAAAGGCAAAGCACTGGACATGTTGAAAACTGAACGGCGGCTTACACCAAGAATCGGACAACTTCCCGACACCTATTCATTTTCAAAAAAAGGTTTCAGGAATCCAACCATTGATACCAACCAGATGATTTTCGGTGCAGCTGAATACATGAAGGATGGGCTGATTCCTCTCACGGAGTGGTTGGGCAAAAGTCCCTGGAGCAAGCGCATGCTGGAGATACTGGACGACCTTCCCCTGCTTACCAGGGTTGCCAAAAACATCAACGGAAACTGGTATGGCAGCAGCGCGACAGTAGAAGTGAACGGAGATTTATTGCAGGTGCTTTCTCGCATGTACTGGTTTACTGGAAAAAGAAAATACCTTGATTGGGCCACAGAGATTGCGGACAATTATCTCAACGAAAAGCAATTGCCCACAAGGGCTTTGGATCACCTGCGCATCCGCGATCATGGCTGTGAAATCATTTCCGGACTCTGTGAAGCCTATATTGCCGCCTATTACGCTATGCCTGAAAAAAGAAACCAGTGGAAACCGTTGGTCCATGAAATGATGGACCGCATTCTTGAAGTGGGAAGGAATGAAGATGGATTGTTTTACGATGAAGTCAATCCCCAAAATGGCAAGATCCTTTCACCAAGACTGGCCGACAACTTTGGCTACACCCTCAATGCTTACTGGTTCATTGCAAAGATTGATTCAACCCCTGCTTATCGGGATGCAGTCATCAAAGCCTTGTCATCACTCAATCAAAAATACAGAAACCACAATTGGGAAAGCGGCAGTGCAGATGGTTATGCAGACGCCATCGAAGGCACATTGAACCTCTACAACCGTGAATCCATAGCATCTGTGAGAGAATGGCTTGACAGCGAGATCAAGGTGATGTGGGCGATGCAAAAACCGGATGGCATGATTGAAGGTTGGCATGGAGATGGAAATTTTGCCCGCACTTCCATCATGTACTGCCTTTGGAAAACACAGGGGATTGTTCCTTCGGAATGGGACAGCCAACTATCGATTGGCGCTACAAAAACTGCCACAGGCCTGAAAATTGCCGTTTCATCACCCGTTGGATGGAAAGGCAAATTAAAATTTGATGTGTCCAGGCACTCCTCCATGATGCACTACCCTGCTGATTATCCCAGGATCAATCAGTACCAGGAATGGTTTGTGGTTGAAGACCATCAATCGTACAAATGTAAAAGCAATCAAACCGGAACATTAAACAACATCAAAGGCAGATCGCTTGCAAAAGGACTGGAGGTTGAAGTGAAAGCAGGAGAAACCGTTTTCCTGGAAATTATCAACAACTAGAATGGCGTAAGATCAGCCCTTTGTCTTATCTTTTCATATCATTTTGATCAAGCCTGGAAACATCATGTTCATCAACAACAGCAGAAGAAACTTTCTTAAAAACAGCGCTGCACTTTTTGCCCTTTCTTCCATCAAAGCATCAGGGTTGGAAACTTTTTCTCTTAACCCGACAAGAAGGGTTGCCCTGATTGGTACAGGATGGTATGGGAAAAGCGATTTGTTCAGGCTGATGCAGGTGGCCCCCACAGCAGTGGTGGGGCTTTGCGATGTAGACAAAAATCAATTGCAGGGAGCAGCTTCCCTGATTGCAGCAAGGTCAGGTTCCAATACCAATATTCCCTTGTATGCAGATTACCGCAAGATGCTGGCAGAACAAAAGCCTGAGATCGTGCTGATTGGTTCTCCTGACCATTGGCATGCGCTACAAGCGATTGAATCGATCCAATCCGGCGCACATGTCTATCTCCAAAAACCCATCAGTGTTGATGTATTGGAAGGAGAAGCCATCCTTGCAGCAGCAAGAAAATACAACAGAACAGTACAGGTGGGGACACAAAGAAGGAGTACACCCCATTTGATGGAAGCCAAGAAAAATATTGTGGATGCTGGTCTCCTGGGGAAAGTGCATCATGTAGAAATGTGTTGTTATTACCACATGCGCAGCAGCAACAATCCTTCTGTTCAACCGGTGCCGGATTTTCTGGATTATGACATGTGGACAGGACCCGCACCATTGAGGCCTTATGATGGACTGCCCCACCGCCGCTGGTGGCGTGCGTTCATGGAATATGGCAATGGCATCATGGGTGACATGTGCATCCATATGTTTGATACGGTGCGCTGGATGCTGGACCTGGGCTGGCCCAACAGAATCAGTTCAACCGGTGGCATCTATGGTAGTAACCCTGGAAAAAGCAATATTGCTGATTCACAGACCGCCATATTTGAATACGAAAACCTGAACTGCGTTTGGCAACACCGCAGTTGGGGAACAGCAGCCGATCCTGAGTATCCATGGTCTTTCAAAATTTATGGTGAAAACGGAACCCTATGTGGCAGCACCCTGAAATTTGATTTCATCCCGTCCGGAAAAGGAGAAAAGATTCACAGGGATGTTGTGTTGGAAAAAGAAAAATATCCTGAAGACCTTACAGAAAAAGATATTGAGCTTTTTGCAGCACCTGCCACCCGTGAGCACATGAGAAATTTTCTTTCGTCGATTGACAACCATACCAGGCCAGTGGCAGACATTGAAGAAGGCCATATTTCAACAGCTTCCTGCATCCTTGCCAATGTTTCAATGAAACTCCAAAGACCATTGGTCTATGATCCTGTAAAGCGGATAGTCAAGAATGATCGCGAGGCTACAGCATTGCTGAAAAGGGATTATCGTTCACCCTGGAAACACCCTCATCATCTTTTGTCTTAAGGCGCATACATGACCATTTACCACCGCACTGAATATCCCGAACAAATGCCACCTGCAGATTTCGATCGCTATCTGGCATTGGGCTGGTACCGGATGCGGCAGCATATTTTTACCTGCTCTCACCTGTTTGATTTCAATGATCAAAGCGAACTGACGGGCCTGCGCAGGGTTTGGTGGATGCGTTTTTCCATCAACCGCATCCTTCCTCATTCCTCCCACCAAAAATTGAAAAAAAGAAACAATGGATTTAGGGTGGTAATGGGACCGCATCAAACAATCAGTACTGAAGAAGAGCGCTTGTACAGTGCTTACCGGGAATCGATTGAATTTGATGGCTATCCCACACTGAAAGATGCACTGCTTGATCGTGCTGAACATGGGACCATTTACAACAGTCAATCCATTGCTGTCTATGATGGAGAAAAACTGATTGCCCTGGGCATTTTTGATTTGGGTGAAAAATCAGCCTCTTCTCAGATCCATTGCTATGATCCCGCATATGCATCGTACAGCCTTGGAAAATTCCTTATGTTGCTCACCCTTGATCACATTAAATCACTAGGGTATGATTGGTATTATCCTGGATATGTTTTTGCAGGAAATCCGAAAATGAACTATAAACTTTTTGCCGGAAAAGAAGCTGCAGAATATTTTGATCCTGAAACCGGAGAGTGGCAAGCCTTTGTTGAGGAACTGCTCGATGACGAGCCCTATAGTGATGAGCTCATCTCACAAGTCAGTGAAAAAATGTTTGGAAGAACAAAGGAATAAGACTCAGCGATACCTGTTGAGTATTTCCTTGACCTGATGTAGATTTTTATAATCAAGTGTTGATGACGTCATGGAATTGATGCTTTCCAACAAAAGCTCTCGCTTCAATGGGTCTTCCCAAACCAATGACAAAGGATGCATGTCAACCTTCACAAAAAACAAACAACAATCACCTGCAATACCCACCGTGGTCTGGGTTTCAGTCCTAAAATAAAGGTCATCAATCGTGGTTGCAGCAGGCCGTTGGTAAGAAGGATGCTGGCTCAACCCTGGTAAAGATGTAACCGTCCATACATGCCTCCTGAACAAGGCTCCATCTCTTGAAATGATGGCTGCTACTTTTTCGCTGGATGCCCTGAGGTTGTCGCCATCTGCCACAGGCAGGTGCAGTCCAAAAAATGATTCGCCCAATTTCAGGGCAGGCACAAATCCACTCGGAAAGCAAAAACAAATGCAAACCAGATTGCCTTTGTGCAAGATGGCAAGATCTTCCTCGCATGCCATTGCAATGGATCTGATGTCTGTGGTATTGTTCAGGCCACAGTAGTTTCCCATCTTTTGTACCAGTGGAATAGCATCACCGGCTGTAGCCGCGAGGTCATGGCCAATGGCATCCAATTCCCTCTTTTTCTGCAAAAGGTAAGATGGGTCAGGATGCCTGTTGAACGCATCTCCATTGTATTTGACAATGTCTGCAGAAACGGTATAAGGAGCTTTGACGGGGAAAACCATGCATGTTAATCTTGTTCAAATGTACAACATCCATCCGCTCAGGATCACAGGATACAAATTTATTGTGAGGTGATATCAGAAACCCAATGCAGCTGTCCGTTTTGCTTGGCCAGTTTATCTTCTCCGCCATCTGCAAATGCTTTCATCTTGTCAGAAAATCCTTTCAACACCTTGTTGACCATTCCATTGACAGTTCCCTCCTCTTCAATGGTTCCAGCCCTGACGCCGGTGAGGATTTCAATGCCATCATCAATGGTATCCACTGTCCAGATGAAATCATCCGCCTTGATGCCCAAGCCAAGTTTCAGCGCTTCCTCCGCTCTTTTCTGCCCAATCAACGCTTGCTCATTGCTGGCATCAGCCTTTTTTTGCAATGCCAGCAAATCATCATTGCACGCATTGCGCAATGCTTCAGCACCCAGGATCTTTATCATGTATTTTATTTTGGGGAAAATATCCCAAATGCCGCCGGTAGGGAATGATTAGTGTCATGAGATCAAATGAACATCAACTGAAATTCTAACGAAAACTAAAATTTCAATGCCATCCCAACCCTGACCACCTGGGTTTCATAAAAGTCTGTGCTTACATAACCAAACCCATTGCCCTGGATGGTTTTCCTGATATTCATGGTATTCAACAAATCGGTAGCATTGAAGAACAGTTCGCCCTTCCCTTTCATCATTGGTTTTTTTAACCCCAGGTCCAATGAAAACCTGCTGCCGATTTCACCCTGCGGAATAATATCCGGCGCAAGATAGACCATTGACAGTTGGGCCTCCGAACCATTGGCAAATCTCAGCTGCTGATTGAGCTTCAGGTTCCAAGAAAATTTTCGTTGCAAACCAGCGCTGAAGAGGCTTTTTACAGGATACAAGCTAACCACAGAAAATGCATCAATGGTGTTTTGATAAAGATTCATGTTGATGTCGAATGAATACACCTTGCGCATTTTTTGAGAAAATTGAAAGTCAAGACCCGATGCAAAACTCTTCCCAGCATTTTGAAACACTGCATAGATGAGATTACTTCCAGGGGCAATGGTAGAAATTCTGGTGATGGTGCCGTTGGCCATTTTTTGATAAACCGCGCCATAGAAACTACCCGCCGCCCAAGTACTCCTAAAGCCCAGCTCAAGGGTATTGGTGAACTGGGGCCGAAGACCAGGATTGCCCACTTTAATGATTTCTGCATCATCATATTTAGGGAAGATTCTGATGTCTACTTCATTGGGCCTGTCCACCCGTCTGTTATAATATACACTCAACTTATTTTTCCCATCAATTTTATATCCCATCCGCAAAGAAGGAAAAGGCTGAAAATAATTATAGCCATCTGTTTTGTATGTATTGTGGTTGGGATTGACCTCATATTGCAAATCAAGGTATTCAGCCCGAAGACCAAGCTCGGCCTCTATTTTCTCAGTTTCATATACATAGTTGACATAGGCGGCAGGGATAAGTTCTCTGTAGTTGGCCCATCCGCCGGCACTGGAGTCAATGGCAGAATACAGACCTGGGAAAAACTGCATGTTGGTGGGGATAGAACGGTACTGGAATTTTATGCCGGTTTCAATTCTTCCACTGGCCAATGGTTTGGTATAATCCAGGTTGATGTCTGATACCTGCTCATCAGAAAGCAATTTGAAGGCATCCTTTGATGTGTAGGGAGGAAGGATATTGTCAAAGAAATATTTTTCATCCTCGCGGTGAAAGGTATAGTTGTACCCAACTGTCAACTGATGTCCCGGTTGCGAAAATTTATGCTGGTAATTGATGGTTGCCATCACAGTTGTTTTCAGTTCATCTTCCAGAAACTGCCATAACCGCAATCGTTGGGTGAGGCCTGCATTGAAAAAAGGTTGGTCCCCGCGATCAATGATTTTTTCGGTTCCAAACATGCCTGAAATGCTGAGCAGGTCATTGTCTCCAATGGTTTGGTCAACACCCAGTCGAAAGTTGGTAAAAGCCGTATTCCTGTTGCGTTTGGTTTGTTGTCTGACAATGGTCCCATTGTTGTAGTTGCGGTCTACAAATTCATTTTTGTTGAGGGTCTCCGTGTAGAGGTAATCTCCCTGAAAAAAAAGATTGGTATTGTTTTTCCTGTAATTCAGTGACAAGGATGGGTTGAGCTTTGGCGTTGCCTTGTATTGTGGCCTGATCTGCGGAAGGTTGGCTTTCTTTTCCCACAATGCGCCAAGGCCGCCCGCCATGCCAAGCTTCCCATTAAAACCATCTTTCCTGCTCTTCTTGTAGACAAGATTGATGATGCCTGCATTGCCGTTTGCGTCGTATTTTGAAGAAGGATTGTTGATGATCTCTATTTTCTCCAAGGCCGATGCGGGTATATTGTCAAGCCCCGTTTGGTTCCCAAAACCTGTCAGCGCTGTCTGCTTACCATCCACCAAAACCATCACTTTATCACTTCCCCTGAGCATCAACTTTCCATCCTGTATCGTAACACCGGGCAGGTTCTTCATCATCTGCATCACAGAACCACCTGCCTGGGCAATGCCTTCACTGACATTAAAACTGAATTTATTCATCTGGTCATTCACTCCGGTTGGCTGAGATGAAACAATGATCTCGCTCAGTGTTGTTGTATTGGGTTCCAACACAATAGGTTTAAGTTCAAGAAACTGACTGAGATTTCCGATGAATACTGACTGCCTCTGGGAAAGATATCCCAGCAATGAAAT
>JAIPBY010000053.1 GCA_021738605.1 Chitinophagaceae bacterium
GCCTTTTCAGGAATGTCGATCTTGCTGATGTTGATCTTGCCTTCAGCAGGAAAATCAAAAAGGAAAATATACTGTGTATTACCGTCCTTGGATTTGGTGAAGCGGATATGCTCTCCTTCATTGAAGGCCTTGTTCATCCTGCTGCCATAGATGCCTTCTCCATTGACTTTCATCCATTCACCGATTCCCTTCAAACGGTCATAGGCATCAGCATCCAGCTCTCCATTGGGATCAGGTCCGATGTTCAGGAGAAAATTACCTCCCTTGCTCACGATGTCAACCAGTTTTTCAACCAGCTCATTGGTTGGTTTGTATTTGTCATTCGGTGTATGGCTCCAGGATCCCGCCATGGTCATGCAGGTTTCCCATGGATAAGGCAATCCGGTTTCCGGTATATGTTGCTCTGGTGTAAGGTAGTTTTGGTGTTCACCCGGAACAGCCCTGTCTACCACAATCAGCTTGGGTTGCTTGAGCCTTGATTTTCTGACGATCTCGGCCATGTTGATGTCCTGGCTTTGTGGGTTTCTGGCCACCCTTGAGTTGTCATAGATTTCCAGCAATTCTGTTTTTATTTCTTCATCAGTCTTCTTGCGTACCCAGCCACCATCCAGCCAAAGGATATCGATGTTGCCATAGTCCGTCATGAGTTCATTGATCTGGTTATGGGTGAATTCCTCAAACTTTTTCCATTGCTCGGGATGTTTCCTGATGGAGTAGTTCGGATTCCGATCACTGGCTGGGAAACGCTTCCACCAGTAGTAATCAGAATGCCAGTCGGGTTTTGAAAAATAGGCACCAATCCAAAAGTTCTCTTGGCGGAAAGCGCTGAAAACCTCTTTCGCAATATTGCTCCTGGGGTTGCTGGAAAAGGGAGTCCCCTTGTCTGTGATCTTGTAGTCGGTATACTTGGTGTCGAACATGCTAAAGCCATCATGGTGTTTTGTGGTGAACACCATGTATTTCATGCCGGCCTCTTTTGCTGCTGTCGCCCATTTTTCAGGAGCAAATTTTGTAGGGTTGAAGGTGTTTTTCAGTGCCTCATACTTTTTCACGTAGTCGTTGTACTCAGTAGCCACCCCTTTTTTCCAGGCATCGATGGCCCAGCCCACGTCTTCCGGGCAAATGCTCCAGCTTTCCACAACGCCCCATTGACTGTAAGGTCCCCAATGCATGAGCAGACCGAATTTCAGGTCCTGCCATTCTTCCAATCTTTGTTGGATGGCAGGGTTGGGGTCGGGATAGTAAGCTTTTTCCTGCCCGCTGATCATCATACTCATTAACAACATTGAGGCACAAAGCAAATGCTTAAAGAATTTCATTTTTCAATCTGTTTGGATCTAAAATAACCAACTTGGTGAAAAAAACAATGAAAGAGGAGAAATTCACCTCTTGATTGCTTTTTCGGTATTTTCGGTTTCCAAATTTTCACCAATGAAATCAATACGAATCTGCCTGGCATTGATAACCACCGTGTTCATCTCCCAAATGCTTCAAGCCCAAAAAGACACTGCCTTCACCCGCTACAAAAACCTGCCGCTGAAAGCCAGCAGGATGATGGACCTCAGTACCAATGAGGGTACTTGGACTTCTGTTGACATCAGTCCGGATGCAAAGACCATCATTTTTGACATGATGGGCGACCTCTATTCCATTCCTGCCGAAGGGGGGAAGGCAACGCAACTTACCCGCGGACTGGCTTTTGACCAGCATCCCCGTTACAGCCCCGATGGCAAAAAGATTCTTTTTGTATCAGACAAAAGCGGTGCAGAAAACCTCTGGTACATTGACATGGAGAAAAAAGATACCGTTCAGCTTACAAAGGAAATCAACCAGAATTTTCCTTCTGCTGATTGGACCCCCGATGGCAAATACATTGTTTATGCCAAGGGAAGAAGGGTGAACAAGCTTTACATGATTCACAAGGATGGTGGTGCAGGAACACAGCTCATTGATGAGCCGGCCACCCTCAAAACCATCGACCCAGCCATCAGCCACGATGGAAAACTGATTTACTATTCTTTCCGCACAGGTTCATGGAACTACAATGCACAGCTTCCACAATATGAGATTGGTGTGTATGACAGAACCAACGCCCGCACCACCAAACTCACGTCCCGCTATGGCTCTGCCTTCACGCCGGTACTGTCTGGTGATGGCAAATGGCTGGTCTATGGCACCCGTTTTGAAGACAAAACAGGGCTGGTGATTCGTGATTTAAAATCCGGTGATGAACGCTGGCTGGCCTATCCCGTGCAAAGGGATGACCAGGAATCCATCGCAGTCTCCGGTGTTTTGCCCGCCATGACTTTTACGCCAGACAACCAATACCTTTTGGCCTCTTTCGGAGGTAAAATCAACAGGATAGACATCAGCAATGGCAGCTACACCGAAATCCCTTACGAAGTCGATGGTAAGCTGGAACTCGGTCCTGAAGTACTTTTCAAGTATCCCATCAAGGATACAGCTGCTGCCATGGCCAGCCAGATCCGCGATGCTGTTCCTTCTCCTGATGGTAAGCAACTGGCCTTTACAGTTTTGAACAGGCTTTACCTGATGGATTATCCTGGCGGTACTCCCAAACGCCTGACTTCCAATGATTTCACAGAAGCCCAGCCTTCATGGAGCCCCGATGGTAAAAAAATTGTTTTCAGCACCTGGGCTGCTAATGGTGGCCATATTGTTTCTGTTGATGTGAACGGTGCAAATGCAAAAACACTCACAACCGTTCCAGGCCTTTATTCATCACCTAGATTTAATCTGTCGGGCGACAGGATTGTATACGTGCATGCGCCAAACCAAAAATTCAGGGATGCCTTTGATCCGGGATATGATGATGCAGAAGACCTGCTTTGCTGGATGAACGCAGCAGGCGGAACTGAAAATGTGATTGACAAGGCCAATGGCCGTTACAATCCTCATTTCTCTATCAATGATGAACGCATTTACATGAATGCAGGCGGCAGCCTGATCTCCATCAAATGGGATGGCACCGATCAGAAAGTACATGCCAAGATCAGTGGAATCACCACCTATGGTTCCATCGCCATGCACAAGGGCAAACCCATGGCAGATCCCTGTATCGTTCCAGACGAATTGGCTACAGATGATGCCAGGGAAAACAATCCTGCATCCCCCGCCAGCGAAATATGGCTTTCTCCCAAAGGCGAAAAAGCCATTGCCAAGGTCAACAACAATATCTATGCAGTAACCATTCCTTCAACGGGGAAAATGATTTCCATTTCCGTTGCCGATGCCAGCAGCGCTGAGTTTCCGAGCAAGAAACTGACCGAGATTGGGGGCGAGTTCCCAAGCTGGTCTGCCAATGGGCAGAAGATTCATTACAGCCTGGGTGCGGCCCATTTTGTATATGACCTCATCCAGTCCGACAACCTGGATGACAGCCTGAAGACGGCCAAAAAATTGGCTGATCTCAAGGCCCTAACAGATACTGCTAAAAAATCACCGGCAGATACCTCAAAGAAATCAATAACTAAAAAAGAAGATCCAAAATATTCACCTGAAGAAACCTGGGTCAAGGTCTATTATACAAAAGACAATCCATCGTCAACCATCCTGCTCAAAGGCGCACGCATCATCACCATGAAAGGCGATGAGGTCATTGCCAAAGGCGATGTATTGATCGTTAACAACCGCATAAAATCAGTAGCCAAAAATATTCAAACCCCCAAAGGTGCCAAGGTGATTGATGTTGCCGGTAAAACAGTGATTCCAGGTTTTGTGGATGTGCACTCACACATGTGGCCCAGCTGGGGAATCCACAAGAACCAGGTCTGGATCTATGCCGCCAATCTTGCCTATGGGGTGACCACCACCCGTGACCCTCAGACCGCTACTACAGACGTACTGACCTATGCAGACATGGTGGAGGCCGGACAGATGGTGGGCCCCCGTGTATACTCAACCGGTCCTGGCGTAGGGTATTGGGCCTACAACATCAAAGACTCTGCCCAGGCAGAGAGTGTGCTCAAGCAATACAGCAAATATTACAATACACAGTACATCAAAATGTACCTCACTGGCAACAGGCAGGCCAGGCAGTGGATCATCAATGCCTCCAAAAACCAGAAACTCATGCCCACCACCGAAGGTGGATTGGATTTCAAGTTGAACATGACCAACCTTCTGGATGGCTATCCGGGGCATGAACATTCTATTCCTATCTTTCCTTTGTACAAGGACGTGACCAAGGTTGTGGCTGATGCAAAAATGGCCGTAACGCCAACACTCCTGGTGTCATATGGCGGACCATGGGCAGAGAATTATTATTACGAAACCGACAATCCCTACAGCAACAAAAAACTCCAATTCTTTACACCTTATGAAGAGCTTGCTGCAAAGTCCAGGCGCCGTGCAACCTGGTTCCTCCCAGAGGAACATGTTTTCCAAAAACATGCCCAGAGCATGAAGTCGATTGTTGAAAAGGGTGGAATCGCCGGCATAGGCTCCCATGGCCAGTTGCAAGGCCTTGGTTTCCATTGGGAAGTATGGGCCATGCAAAGCGGTGGCATGAGAACCATTGATGCCTTGAAAGTGTCCACCATTCAGGGTGCTGAGGCATTGGGCTTGGACAAGGACCTGGGCAGCATCGAAGCAGGTAAACTTGCAGACCTGATCATCCTTGACAAGAACCCACTGGAAAATATCCGCAACACCAATACCATCAAGTTCGTCATGAAAAACGGACGCTTGTACAATGGAGAGAATGGAGATGAGATTGCACCTGCAGTGAAAAAACTCAACAGAACTGAGTGGGAAAAAGCGGCACCGGCCATCACCACAACGGTGAAGGAATAGCCGCCTATCAAAACTCCAACATTCAAAACAGCAACGAGGGATTGTATCATTACTTTCCCTCGTTGTTTTTTAATAACTTGGCATCATGAAATTTTTGCTCTCCCTTTCCATATTGCTGATGTCCATCGCTACAGATGCACAACCCATTGATACCACCGAATGGAGCAACTACATGAAGAATACCCGGCTCTATTGGGACAGCCTTGGAGCGGATTATTATGACGGAATCATTGCAGGCAATGGCAGGCTTGGTGTGAATGCCTACCGCGAGGGGGAGAAAGCCATCAGGTTCGATGTTGGTCGTTCCGATGTTACAGACCAGCGTCCGCATTACCCCGACAGCATGTTCACCCAGCAACTGGTTTCTCGCCCAAGATTACCGATTGGCAAGATGGTGATCAGGACAGAAGGGAAAATTCTGGGCGCTCAAATTTACCTGGATATCTACAATGCGATGGCCAAAGGGCATGTCAATACAACCCGTGGAAGGGTGGAACTTTTTTTCTTCGTACCAACCGGCGAGGACATCATCCATATTGAAGCTTCTGAATTCGGAGGCGAAAAAATATTTTGCGAGTGGGTTGCAGAGCAGAGCATCAGCCCACGCATTTCCTTTGGCAGGGGGGATAACAAATTGTATAAATACCAAGCCAATCCTGATTTTGTCATGAATGATTCTGCCGGTTACGGCATTTGTTACCAGCCCTTGCTCACAAAAGGTGAATATGCAACGGTTTGGAAACATGGAGCCATCAAAGAAAAGCATGTGATTGATGTGGCTGTAGGGTACAGTGAAGATGAAACAGGGAAAGCCAGGCCTGAGGCCATTGCCGCCATCAAGCGATTTCAGGCAAAAGCATTCGATCTTGTAATGGCCAAACACAGAAATTGGTGGAATGCCTATTTCAAAAAAAGCTTCATTTCCATTCCCGACAAAAGGGTTGAAACCTATTACTGGCTTCAGTTGTACAAGCTGGCTTCCGCAACAAGAGAAGACAAGCCCATGATGGACCTGATGGGTCCCTGGTTTACATCCAAAACCCCCTGGCCCGGCATCTGGTGGAACCTTAACCAACAGCTCACTTACTCACCTTTATATGCGTCAAATCACCTGGAATTGACAAAGCCCATGTTTGATTTGCTAAACAAAAACAAACAAACGCTCATCAACAATGTCCCTGAAAAATGGCGCAATGATGCAGCTGCTATTGGAAGAATAACCTCATTCGATCTGCATGCAGCATTGAACCAAGACGATCTTCAAAAAGGCCAGTTTGAACCTGGAAACCTGGTCTGGACCATGCTGTATTATTACCGTTATTATCAATACAGCGGAGACAAGGATGAACTGAAAACGAAGATCTATCCACTTCTGAAACGTACTGTCAACTACCTGATGCACCTGCTGTACAAGGATGAAAACGGGATCTATCATCTTGTCAAATCCCATTCTCCCGAATATGCCGATGCAGAAGATGCGCACTATTCCTTGTCTGGTCTGATATGGGGACTACAAACAATGTTGCATGTAGACCAGCTGCTAAAGCTCAATGATCCCGACAAAACCAAATGGAGCGAGGTGCTCCAGCGACTTACCCCATTACCGACCAGTGATAAGGGGTTTATGATTGGTCGGAATGTTGACCTGACCTCATCCCATCGCCATTATTCTCATCTGCTGGCCATCTATCCCTATCGTTTGTTGGACATGAAAAATCCTGCGCACAGGGAAATGACCATCCGATCCATCAACCATTGGCATTCCATGCCTGCGGCGTTGGCAGGCTATTCTTACACAGGGGCCTCGGCCATGTATTCCCTTTTGGGTGAGGGAGATAAATCCATCAAATACCTCAATGATTTTCTGAACAGGCATGCAGAACCTGGGGGCCTTTATGCAGAGTCAGGGCCTTGTTTTGAAACGCCCATGGCATTTGCCACCAGCCTTTTGGAAATGATGATCCAAAGCGATGATGGGAAAATCAGCATCCTGCCTGCCATTCCATCAGAGTGGAGGGAGATGTGCTTCAATGACCTGGGGGCAGAAGGGGCATTCAGGGTCAGTGCTGTCATGTATGATGGCATCCTTCAACAGGTACAGGTCAAAAGCCTGGCAGGAAACAGGTGTGCACTGGACATGATTTCAACTTTTGATTTTGACATTGTTTCAGACAAAAGGGGGATTGTGGTGCCGGTAACCAAGAAATCAAATGGCCATGTGAGTTACTCGTTTGATACCAAAGCCGGTGAGACCATCACCTTGAAAAGGAAAAACATGAGTACTGCCAAGGATTTGCTGGTGCATTTCAAGGAAGGTGATTTCAAATGGGGTCTCAACAAGACGTATCTGAAATTGGGAAATCTCAAGGACCGGCCATTCTTTTAACGATAAATGCTGCGCTGCTGCCGCTAAAAAAACTACATTTAAATCCTGAATACCATCCATGAAGTCATTATTGTATACCACTGCCATCCTTTCAATCCTTGCCTGTTCCTGCAAACAGCCTGCTGCACCCCAAAAATATGCTTCTGTAGAAGACAGCCTGCTGCATTGCGCGTCTAATTTGCCTGCAAGGTATGCTGTTGCTGCATCAGACACCAGTTTCTCCAGCGCCGCAGACAGCGCTTCCCATGAGGGGATGGTTTGGATTGCAGGTGGTGATTTCATGATGGGCGCCAATGATGATGAAGGAAGAGAGGATGAATATCCCCAACACCGCGTAAAGGTCAGTGGCTTTTGGATGGATGCCACCGAAGTCACCAATGCCCAGTTCAAAAAATTTGTGGACGCCACAGGCTATGTGACCACTGCAGAAATTGCTCCCAACTGGGAAGAAATAAAAAAACAGGTTCCTGCTGGTACGCCCAAGCCACCGGACAGTGTGTTGGTAGCCGCTTCCTTGGTATTTGTGAAACAGGCTCCCGGCACAGGATTGGGCGATCCCAGCCAGTGGTGGGACTGGAAAAAAGGAGCCAGTTGGAAACACCCCAAAGGAATAGGCAGCAACATCATGGGAAAGGAAAATTATCCGGTAGTGCATGTTTCCTGGGACGATGCCATGGCCTATTGCAAATGGGCAGGAAAGCGTTTGCCCACCGAAGCGGAATGGGAATACGCGGCAAGGGGAGGAAGAACCGATAAATATCCCTGGGGAAATGAAGACATTGAACAAGGAAATCCCAAAGCCAATACATGGCAGGGAACATTTCCCAGCACCAATACCAACTGGGACAAATTCCCTTCATCGTCACCTGTAAAGACTTTCCCAGCCAATAGGTTTGGTCTCTATGACATGGCTGGAAATGTCTGGGAATGGTGCTTTGATTGGTTCAGGGATGATTATTATGCCAAGGTCAGCGGACAGATATCCCTCGATCCCCAAGGGCCTACAGACAGTTATGACCCACAGGAACCCACCGTTCAGAAAAGGGTTGTGCGGGGCGGATCCTTTCTCTGCAATGCTTCTTATTGCAAGGGTTACAGGGTGACATCAAGGATGAAGACGGCAACCGATACAGGGCTGGAACATACCGGATTCAGGTGTGTGGATTAGGCAGATTGCACAGCCATCAAATGGTTGCTGAAATTATTGATCCACATGTTCCCGGCAGTGCTTTCAAATTGTGTAATCTTGTTTTCATTCAAAAGGCTGTTCAGGATAAATTGAGATTCCAATTCTGATTCATTGCGGAAGAATGAGAACTCTTTTGTCGTCATTGTTTGGAAACGTTCAAACAATGATTTTGGATCAGCAGGGTAATCCTGTTTTTTGATGCCTGGCTTCAATACGGCTAACATCTTTTCAAAATTTTCATAAGATTGGTAACCATGCAATGAAAGTTGTTGGCTTTGATGGTTGGAGAAGAAAAGGGTGGGCAGCTCCTTAACTTCAAGTATAGTTGATAGGATCAGGTCTTCCTTGAAAAGGCCCTGGGCCCTGCCTTCAAGGTCTCGTAACAATCTTGCTGCATCCAGTCCTACATCAAAAGCAGCAGTGAACAGATGTTCTTTTTTGATGATGTTTTTCTTTTCCAGGAATACCATTTCTCTTATCCTTCTTAAAAACAGTACGGCTTTTCCTGTGTCTTGTAACTGTGCCGCCTTAAAGGCAATGGAAGGCGGATAGGAAGATGGAAGTGGATCTTCCAGCCAAATATTTTTGTTGATGGGCATATCATATTGTGAGCACACTTCTTCCCAGTGGGCCGCCACATCAGATGGTTTGGTGATGCCAAAACGGTTAAAGTTTTCCCAGGAGGGAAGCAGGCCACCCATCTTGAAGTCAATTTGCACATGGTTTTCGTATTCCATGGACAGTTTCCTCAGCTGTGGCTGTATGACCCAACAAGTCGAGCAAATGGGGTCTGTAAAGTAGACAATATGAATTTCTTTCTGTTTCGCTCTTCTCTTGATGGCACGGTCCTGCTTGCTGATCAAAGGAATGATTGAGCCGTCCTTGTTTCTCTTGTCTGGGTGAAGGAAATCTTTTTTGAGATCCCTTCCCATTTTGATCTGTGCAGCAACAATTTGTGACCTGAGCGCATAGAATTTTTCAAAAGCTTTTTCAGGTTCAATGCCCCCCTTGAGTAAGGTGAACAGGGTATGGGCATCCACCAAGGCATTGGTTGTCCCTGCACTGGTGAATGGCAATGCCAGATGTGCAGAGTCACCTATCAGAACTACGTTTTTCTTGTGAAAGCTGGGGAGTAGGTCAAAATCCTTTGTATGCCAGACATAAGTTCCTGTAAAATCTTCCAAAGACAACAACTCTTGCACGGCTTCAGGAAAGTCTTTCAGCATTTCTTGGCAGAACATTTCCATGGCACGAGGACTTGTTTCATGGATGTCCATTATCCTTGGATCATATTGCATGAACCATACCACCTCATTCTCTGAAGAAGGAATCATGCCAAACGAAATACTCTTGCTCTCGTGTTGAAACTTGGTGAATCTTGTTCCCAGCTTCTTGCTGAGTGCGGGGCAGTTCAGTAATCCCAGGACTTCCTTGACTTCTGTTTTTGTAAACGTGGTTTCTCCAAAAATCGCATCCCGCACTTTCGATATGCCACCATCGGATCCTATGAAAATATCGCCATATTCCTGTTCCCCATTTTTGAAAACAGCCGCAACAGCTTTCTCGTTTTTGTAAATGAAATGAGAGAACTCGCGATTGAAAATCAGTTTTTCTTTTGGAAATTGGTCATAAAGAAAAGATACCACATCGGTTCTTTTCATGCATTGCCAGGGGTCGAGTTTTTGGTGCGTGATTTCTATGTTGTTCTCATTGCACAAGCTGAAATGGTTGATGAATTTTCCGGGAATACCAGACGACGAACCATTTCTGGACAATTCGGATAGAATAGAGATGCCCTCTGCATGCATCAGGAAAGCATTGCCCTTGTCGGACTGTTCACGACCGCGTTCACAAACCACCACTTCCATTTCGTTGTTGTGAAGATAAATGGCCATTGCCAGTCCTGCTATTCCGCCGCCTATGATAACTGTTTTCATATGCTAGTTTAACCTGTTTTTTATTCTTGAAAGGGCTTCAGACAGGATCGTTTCTGAGGTTGCAAAACTCAACCTTATGTATCCCTCTGCTCCATTGCCGAACCATTGCTTCAGCCCCGGAACCACGGCCACCTTTGCCTCATTGATCAGAAGGCTGTATATCTCACTACTAGAATTGCCTGTTTTCGTAATGTTTGCAAACGCTACATAACATCCCTGTGGCGCCATGCAGGAAAATCCATTGATAGTGTTCAATGCGTCCACGCAGCGGTCACGCATTTTTTGAAGATGAGCAACGAAATTGGCAAGCCATTCTCCGCATTCATCCAACGCTGCTGTAGCCGCAATCTGTCCGGCCACATTGCATCCATGTACAGTTGATGCGTGCATGGAGGTCTCAAATGTTTTGGAGTAGCTCGATGCATCAGGACAAAAAATAGCTCCTACCCGAAGCGAAGCAAGCCCATAAGACTTGCTGAATCCGGTGATGGTGATTGTTCTTTTTCTGATTTCTTCATCAATACTGGCTATGGAAGTAAATACATGCGGTGTAAAGATGATGTCACTCCATATTTCATCTGAGAGAATGATCAGATCATGTTTGATGGCGATTTCTCCCAAAGACCTCAGTTCCTCTTTGCTGAAGACTTTACCCGTAGGGTTCAAAGGATTGCACAAACAGATCATTTTTGTGTTTGGGCTGATATATTGTTCAAGAGATGAAAAATCAATTGCATCGAGCGATTGTGGTGTTGGGAAAGCAATGGCTGTAGCACCTACGGCTTCGACTGAATACCTGAATAGAAAATCAACCGGGTCAAAAATAATGGCCTCATCACCAGCAGATAAATATGTTTTGCAGGTGAGGTAGATGCCAAAGGCTGCACTGTCTACCGGAAGAATATGGTCAATATTGTATAAAACATTGCGGGTATTGAGGTAATTGTTGGCAAGGCTGCTCCTAAACGATAGCAACCCCTCAGCTGGGCCATAAGAGAAATATCCATCCCTTGCATATTTGGCAACTGCCTCTCTGATGGGTTCAGCACAAGGGAAATCAGGATCTGCAGCGGTGAGGGGAATTGTTCCATGAGGAACAGTTGCCCATCGCAGGTTATATGCTCGCTTGGAGAGCAATTCTAGATTGACTGATGCGTTGCTGAACATGGGTTGAAAAATGGTTAGATGCTTGAAGATATTGTCAAGGAACAACCATGATTATGGAATGACCAAAAAATTTGAAAGATTAAGTGTTAATACTTACAATCTTTACTACCTAATAATGTACGACTACTGAGAATAGTATGTTGTGCATGCAATTAGAATGGGCAATTGGCAACATTTTATATGAAAGCCAATTGCCCGTCATGATTTTTCCAAAGGTTAACAACGACTTTTGTGAATATATTGCGAGCCTTTATATAGGAAATGGTGAAAACACCTTGTTCATCTTAAATGTTTGACGTATATTATAATCAATAAATGATTAGAATGGGTTCCAAACTAAATGCATTGCTCAATGTTGCAGGTCTCTTATTGGTACTGGCCGTCAATGCTTTGGCCAATATTTTACCAATCAATGGATATAACACCGGTCAGATTTCAGCACTGTATCCCAATTATTTTGTCCCTGCTGGGTTCACTTTCAGCATATGGGGGGTGATTTACCTGTTGTTGATTGGTTTTGTCTTTTGTAGTCTTTTTGCCGCTTTTGGGAAATTCAATGATGCTGCCAAAGCCTGCATTGAAAAGGCAGGGCCTTATTTTCTGATCACTTGTGTATTGAATGCAGGTTGGATTCTTGCCTGGCACTATCTGTATCTTGGCATATCCCTTGCCATCATGTTAGCTTTTTTGATTACCCTTTTGCTCTTGTATATTGCCATACGACCCATGAAAAACCAGATGCCTTTATTTTACAGGCTTTGGGTCTACCATGCCTTTGTAGTCTATTTGGCTTGGATCTGTGTGGCCACCATCGCCAATGTAACAGCATTGCTCGTTGGGTTTGGTTGGCA
Source organism: Chitinophagaceae bacterium (assembly GCA_021738605.1). Taxonomy (GTDB): domain Bacteria; phylum Bacteroidota; class Bacteroidia; order Chitinophagales; family Chitinophagaceae; genus Pollutibacter. The sequence goes on from JAIPBY010000053.1 coordinate 12,346, forward strand.
GGGAGAACCTTTGTCTCCCCAGACCTGGAGCATGATCATGATTCTGGTGGCCCTTGTGCTGGGTGCTTTTATGGTGGGCAAACAAAAGCAACCTGCATTTGGATTCGTACTGGCCTGGGCATTTTGGGGCATCTACTCCGCGCAGTCTCCCGAATCAAGGATGATCGGATATACTGCAGGCCCATCCTTGTCTTTTATTTTTTCACTGACAGTGACGATCCTTATTAAATCAAAATCCAAATCACTGCCGGGATAGGTTTTGTTATTCCCTTGTGCCAATCAGCCCCAGATTCTTTATTTTTGTCGCATGACGATCAGTTCTACATGTATTGAAGTTTTTCAGCGGGGAGTAACGGCGTACCACTTGCACAACAATGTCGATGAAGCTGAAAATAATCCTTTTTCTGAAGAGAGTTTTGAGCATCTCTTGTTTGCTAAAAACCACGTTGACA
>JAIPBY010000054.1 GCA_021738605.1 Chitinophagaceae bacterium
GCCACGGCAAGGCCAATGGTTACCGCCGGATTCAAATGGGCACCACTGATGTCTGCGGAAATATATACACCTACAAATACAGCAATGGCCCAGGCAAGGGCAATCACAACAAGACCGGAATTATTTCCCTTGGTCTTGTCCAGCAAAACATTCGCTACAACCCCTGATCCAAGGGTAATCAGTACAGCAGTTCCGGTTAATTCAGCAACAAATGGACTCATATCTTGAATATTAAATGGTAAAATAAGGATTTTTTGGTTTCCTGCATCAGCCCAGGTACTGCTCTGCCATTTCCTGGAAACGCTTGACCTGATCTTCCTTCCATGCAGCATCCATGCCCAATTGCTCCGCCATCAGCGTTGCCACAGGCTCGGCAGATGCAATGGCCGCCCTGGCATCCACAAACAACATCCGGGATCTTCTTGCAAGGATATCCTCTACTGTCATGGCCATTTCATTGGACACCGCCCAAACCAACTCTGCCTTGCAGTAATTGTGTAAGGGATGAATGCGCTCGCCCATTGAGGAATCATCAGCGATCATTTGTCTGATAAAAACAGCATCTGACCCGTAAGCGGAAAACTCACTCCCATACAGGATATGACTGTCATAACCATGCAAGCGCAGGTGTCTGGTGGCACATTTAACAATCGGAAGCTTGGCTACAAATGCGGCATTGTTGACCGCATCTTTTGCCATTTTCCGGTACGTTGTCCATTTTCCACCGGTGATGGTAATAAGGTTGCTGGAAGAAACCAGAATGGTATGGTCCCTTGAGGCAAGGGCTGTGCTCCCTTTGTTCAAGGTTTTGACCAGCGGCCTTAATCCTGCAAAAACTGACATGATATCTTTACGGGTGATATTTATTGAATTGTACGCATTGAAATGATTGATGATGAAATCAATTTCGGTTTCCAGCGCCATGGGTTCATCGCTGATCTCATCGAGTGGTGTATCGGTGGTGCCAATCACCAAGGCATCCTGCCAGGGAAGGGCAAACAAAACCCTGCCATCTTCGGTCTTGGGTATCATCAATGCCACATCACCTGGGAAAAAAGCTTTGCTGATCACCAGGTGGATTCCCTGCGAGGGCATGACTGCTGCTGGCGCATCAGGATCATCCATGTCAAGAATATTGTCTACAAAAACACCCGTTGCATTGATCACCACTTTTGTGCTGATTGTGTATTCTTTTCCATCCAACTCGTCCTGGGCTTGTAGGCCAATCAGTTTCCCTTTTTCCTTGACCAGCCCGGTTACATTGACATAATTCAACAGGGTTCCACCCAAATCATCGGCCGTTCTGGCAAGGGCAATGGCCAGCCTGGCGTCATCAAACTGCCCGTCGCAATAGGCGACTCCACCCTTCAGTCCTTTCTTTTTGAGCGATGGCAAGGCAGCAAACAATTCTTTTTTACCCAGGATCCTGGTATGCCCGAGGCTTCGTTTTTGCGCCATCAGTTCATATATAAAAAGGCCAATGCCATAAAACCATTTGTCAAAGTATGAATAAACAGGGATGATGAATTCCTGCACACGCGTAAGGTGTGGTGCATTGGCCAGCAAAAAAGCCCTTTCCCGCAGGGCCTCCATCACCAATTTGATGTTGCCCTGGGCGAGGTACCTGACGCCACCATGAACAAGCTTGGTACTCCGGCTGGATGTACCTTTGGCAAAATCATTTTTTTCCAGGAGCAATACCTTAAAACCTCTTTGGGAAGCATCAACAGCAATGCCCAGCCCGGTTGCACCACCACCAATCACAACCATGTCCCAGGTTGTGGCCGTTTCCAATCGCTTTATGGCATCTTGTCTTTTCACATGATCAATTGTTGGGTGCAGACCAGGCCAATACAGCCTTTACTGCCCTTTGCCAGTTGTCGATATGGGCTTTTTTTTCAGTTTCATCCATGGAAGGAATGAATTGGCCTGAGACTTTCCACTGGGATGAAATGGCTTCTACACTGTTCCAAAAACCAACTGCCAGTCCAGCAAGGTAAGCCGCACCAAGGGCTGTTGTTTCGATTACTTCAGGCCTCAACACTTTAACGGAAAGGATATCAGACTGAAACTGCATGAGCAGGTCATTGACGGTTGCGCCACCATCCACCCTGAGTTCTGCAATGGGCAGGCCGGCATCCGATTCCATTGCTTTGAGCACATCATAGGTCTGATAGGCGATGCTTTCCAACGTAGCCCTTGCAATATGCGCATCTGTCGTGCCACGGGTGATGCCAAAAATGGTTCCCCTCGCATAGGGATTCCAGTGTGGAGCACCCAGGCCTGAAAAGGCCGGAACAACGACTACACCATCGGCACTGTTTACAGACGATGCCAAAGGCTGAACTTCGGATGAATTGCGGATTATTTTAAGTCCATCCCTCAACCACTGCACGGCAGCACCTGCAATGAAGACGCTACCTTCCAGGGCATAATTGGTGACACCATTGATTTGCCATGCCACGGTGGTAAGGAGATTGTTGTTCGATTTAACGGCCTTGGTGCCGGTGTTCATCAGCATGAAACAACCCGTACCATAGGTATTTTTCACCATCCCCACTCCTGTGCACATCTGCCCAAATAGGGCAGACTGCTGGTCTCCCGCCATGCCTGCAACGGGCACTTCAGGCATGCCAATGGCAGAAGCATATCCATACACCTCACTGTTGCTTTTCACTTGAGGAAGCACTGCCCTGGGGATGTTCAGCATCACAAGCAATTCATCATCCCAATCCATTTTACCAAGATCAAACATCATGGTGCGCGAGGCATTGCTAACATCGGTTGCATGCACTTTACCCTCTGTGAGTTTCCACAAAAGCCAGGTATCAACGGTACCAAATGCAAGTTCCCCTTTCTCGGCCCTCTCCCTTGCACCATCCACATTGTCCAGGATCCATTTAAGCTTGGTACCTGAGAAATAGGCGTCCACCACCAACCCCGTCTTTTCCCTGATCTTTTCGGCCCTGCCCTCATTTCTCAACTGGTCACAGAATGCGGCGGTACGCCTGTCTTGCCAAACAATGGCATTGTACACTGGCTCGCCTGTTTGACGGTCCCATACCAGGGTTGTTTCCCGCTGGTTGGTGATGCCAATGGCGGCCACAGCAGCTGATTTCAATCCCAGTTTAAGCATGGCTTCTTTGGCAACAGAAGCCTGGCTAACCCATATTTCCATCGGGTCATGCTCCACCCAACCGGGTTGGGGAAAATACTGGGTAAATTCTTTTTGGGCAACTGCCGCAATCGATCCATTGACGTCAAAAAGGATGGCGCGTGAACTGGTGGTGCCTTGGTCTAGGGAGAGGATGTATTGGGTCATGGTGGTTGAAGTGAGGTTGAGAGAGGTTTAGGGAAGTTGAAGGGGTTGAGATTCCTAAATTAATAGAAAAAATCTAGACCGAATCAGTTTTAAACCACAGAAGGCCTAAACCATTTTCCTTAAATTGCACCCGATGGAAAATTTCGTTGTATCAGCAAGAAAGTACAGGCCTCAACATTTCTCAACCGTGGTGGGGCAATCCCATATCACCACTACCCTGAAAAATGCGATCCTTCAACAACATCTTGCGCATGCATTTTTGTTCTGCGGGCCAAGGGGCGTGGGCAAAACAACCTGTGCCAGGATCCTGGCCAAAACCATCAACTGTGAACAATTGGGAAAGGATGGCGAGGCCTGCGACACCTGCAATTCTTGTCAATCCTTCAACAATGGCGCCTCTTTCAATATCCATGAACTCGATGCCGCAAGCAACAACTCAGTTGATGACATCCGTGACCTGATTGAACAGGTCCGCTTTGCACCACAGGCAGGAAAATACAAGATATACATCATTGATGAGGTGCACATGCTCAGCTCCAATGCATTCAATGCATTCCTAAAAACACTGGAGGAGCCCCCTGCCCATGCCATTTTCATCCTTGCTACAACAGAAAAACACAAGATCCTCCCCACTATCCTTTCCAGGTGCCAGATCTTTGATTTCAAACGCATCACGCCTGCTGATATTGCTGCCCATTTGGATGAAATTGCCACCAAAGAAAACATCAAAGCCGAGCCAACAGCCCTCCACGTTATCGCCCAAAAAAGCGATGGTTGCATGCGCGATGCCCTGAGCATCCTGGACAAGATTGTAAGCTTCACCAACGCCAACCTAACCTACAGCAATACCCTCGAACACCTCAATTTGCTCGACGAAGATTATTTCTTCAAATTGCTGGACCTCCTGGACAGCGAAGACCTGCCGGGAGTGTTGACCATTTATGACGAGATTGACAAAAAAGGATTCGATGGGGACATGGTACTGAACAACCTTTCAGAGTTTTTCAGGAACCTCCTGGTCAGCCGCGATCCAAGATCCATCAGCCTTTTACAGGTGGTGGAAGGGTTCCGGAACCGGTACATCGCTGCGGCCGCGTCCATCTCACCAGCCTACATGATTGGCGCCCTCAACATCCTCAACGAAGCTGAAATTGGATTCAAGCAGGCCAGGAACAAGAAACTGCACGTTGAGTTCCACCTGATCAAGTTGACTCACCTCAAACAAGCCGTCACCCTGGTGGAAGATGGGACCGCAATAAAAAAAAAACGGGTTGATGAGATAAAACCAGTTGCCTTCAAGCAAATCACCTTCGCCCCGCAAAAAACAAAACCTTCGGCAAAACTCATCATCGAAAGTCCACTCCCGACTGTTCAAGCCAAAGAACCCCAGCCTGTTTTAACAGCCCCAACGGAAAAACCATTGGGCAGGCCCATGCCCATTGCATCTCCTTCACAAGCACCTGCAGAAACCGTTTCTGCCGGATTGGGTTCACTGAAAAAAATCAGGGAACAGATCCAAAACAGAAAACAGGAGCAGGCGGAGGTATTTACCCTGAATGAAGAACGCCTGGATACTGCATGGGCAGCTTATTTGCAGAAACTGCAGGAAAACAACCAGGTTACCAGCCTGAGCAACCTGAAAATGGCCAAGGTAACCATCATCGATGAGCTTGTTTTTGAGATCATGGCTGAGACCAGAATTCAACAACAATTCATAGAAAGTGAAAAGGTAGGACTGCTCATCCATGTGCAAGACTTTTTCAACAATCCAAAGGTCCAATTTATGGTTCAACTCAATCCATCAGCGGATCTGGAGGAAGTTGTAAAGGATCAGCCTTTATCGTTGAGAGAGCAGTATTTCAAGATGATTGAACGCTATCCCATTATCAAGGAAATGAGGGACCAGCTCAATCTGGACCTCGATTACTGAAAACCAGTGCAAATCTTTGCAAACAGACGTGTTGATTTCCTCATTTTGCCGTAATTTCGGCCTTCAAAATTATTCATTAACCTTAATATATACAGGGATATGGCCGAAGTGATCAGGATGCCTCTCCTCAGCGATACAATGACCGAGGGCAAAATCGTCAAATGGAACAAGAACGTAGGCGATACGGTCAAAAGTGATGATGTACTGGCGGATGTGGAAACAGACAAGGCCACCATGGAAGTGGTGGGCTATGCAGACGGCACCTTGCTATATGTAGGCATAAAAGAGGGAGAGGCTGCCAAAATCAATGAAATCATTGCCATCGTAGGCAAGCCTGGCGAAGACATACAAAGCTATCTTGCAGCAGAAGCTGGTGCTTCAACCCCTGCCCCTGCCCCTGCTCCGGCTGCCCCATCCGCAGCCCCTGCTGCGGCAATCAGCCAAGCGCCTGTTGTCACTCCAGAACAATTGGGTGTTACGGTGATCAGAATGCCGTTGCTGAGTGATACCATGACTTCAGGAAAAATTGTTCAATGGAATAAAAAAGTGGGTGATACCGTCAAAAGTGACGATAACCTCGCGGATGTTGAAACAGACAAGGCAACCATGGAAGTGGTAGGCTATGCCGATGGCACCTTGTTGCACATTGGTGTTCCTGATGGTGAATCTGCCAAAATAAATGACATTATCGCCATCATCGGCAAAGCCGGCACCGATATCACAGGATTGTTGGCATCCCTTCAGTCAACTGGATCCACTCCTGCAGCGGCAGCCGTATCGGCTCCAGCCCCTGTTGCAATTGCGGCAATCACGCCAGCAGCAGCACCTTCGAATGACAGTACAGACGGAAGGCTTAAAGCCTCCCCGCTTGCCAAAATACTTGCCAAAGACAAGGGCATTGACCTCTCCAAGGTCACCGGGTCTGGAGATGGCGGAAGAATCATCAAAAAGGATGTGGATGACTTTAAAGCAGCACCTGTTGCAGCCCAGGCCGCAGCAGCCCCAGCAGCTGCAAAAATCCTGGTATCCGGACAAGAAGGATACACAGATACTCAGCTTACATCCATGCGCAAAACCATCGCCAGAAGACTTGGGGAGAGCATGTTCACTGCACCTCATTTTTACCTCACCATGGAAATTTGCATGGACAATGCCATCAAAGCCCGTGTACAAATGAATGAGGTAAGCCCTACCAAAATTTCTTTCCAGGACATGCTGATCAAAGCATCTGCCCTGGCATTGAAAAAACATCCGGCAGTAAACAGCAGCTGGATGGGAGATTTTATCAGAACCTACGACCATGTGCACATTGGCTCTGCCATTGCCCTTCCAGAAGGACTGATTGTTCCAGTATTAAGGTTCGCAGACCAAAAAAGCCTGTCTCAAATAGCCCTTGAATCCAAAGAGCTGTATGACAAGGCCAGGAACAAGAAGATTCAACCACAGGATTTTACAGGAAATACGTTTACTATCTCCAATCTGGGCATGATGGACATTGATGAATTCACTGCCATCATCAACCCTCCAGACAGCTGTATTCTTGCTGTTGGTAAGATCAAAGAGGTGGTGATCAGGAAAGGAGAAGGCTTTACCACCACTCAGATGATGAAGCTGACCCTGAGCTGTGACCACAGAAGTGTTGACGGCGCTGTAGGTGCAAGCTTCCTCCAAACCCTCAAAAAGTACATGGAGAACCCAGTAACGATGCTGGTTTGACCTATATATTCTACTCAAAGCCGGTCTAGCACCGGCTTTTTTTTTCAATGTAATGCCAAATAAGAAAACCCTCGTTATCGGCGCCTCAACCAATCCTGCACAATACAGCCATCTTGCTGTAAAGAAATTGCTTGCTGCAGGACATGAGGTGGAAGCCATAGGAAGGGAGGAATTCACTATTGAAAATATTTCAGTAGGCACAACAATGTCCCATTTTGAAGGGGTTGATACCGTAACGATTTACCTTAACGCAGACAGGCAAAAAGCCTACCAGGAGTATATCCTTTCTCTCGAACCCAAGCGCATCATCTTCAATCCCGGAGCAGAAAATCCAGACTTTCTTAAAGAAGCGACAAAAAAGGGAATTGATACTTTAGAGGCATGTACCCTGGTCATGCTCTCCGCGGGCACTTATTAAAATCTCCTCATACCGGCGCCTCTTTCTTTTTCCATTTTTATTGGAATTAAGTGCATTTGCGTAATTACTGCAACATTTAACTTAAGCGATTTAAGTACTAATACTCAATCTGAATGAATAAATACTTTTCATATAATATTCTGCTTACAACCGCCGTTATTTTGTAGAACCAATCAAATCCATTTTATGAAAAAGCTATTTGTAACCCTCACATTCACGCTTGTTTTTACAGCAATGTTCAATAATGCAAGGGCCCAAAAAATGTTTGATTCACTTCCTGAAACAGCAAAGTTTTTACCCAGTGTAGTTGAAGGAATTTTTAATTTGAATCCAGGATCTGCCGTCGATGTAAAGTTCACCCAAGGGTTTCATGTTACTGGAGTCATCAAATCCAACAAGAAGGTTTATGACAACCTGCAAACCATTATAATCGAAAGTTCCAATTATAAAGCAAATCTCTTCATTTCCAAAACAATCGATCAGAACAACAAAGTAAAATATGTTGGCAGAATGCTTGGACGCGGATTCCAAGATGGCATCGAACTCAATATGGACAATGCAGGAAACAATATCATCAAGAAAATAAACCTAAAAGATATGATCGTTGAGTAAACTCAACATGGCCCGTTTTTAATCCAATCCCCCTATCAATTCCAACTCCAATTCCAATCCTACAATTCCATTTTATGAAAAATCTTTTCCTCACTGTAATTTATGCCGCACTCTTTGCCGCAGGAACTGCAAACGCTGCTCCGACGCTAAATAGCTATCCTACAGCAGCAGCGACTATTTACATTGATTTTGATGGCCACGATGTGAACAGCTCCATGTGGAACTATGGCACACCATTTTCCTGTTTGCCTGCAACCATGACGGATGCACAAATTGCAGAAGCATTCAACAGGATTGCTGAAGATTTCAGGCCTTTCAACATCAACGTAACCACCGACCTTTCTAAATTTCTTGCTGCTCCACTTTCCCAGAGAATTCGCGTGGTTGTGACCCCTACCAGCGCATGGTATGCAGGTGTTGCAGGCATTGCATATATAACATCTTTCAGCTGGGGTGATGATACACCCGCTTTTGTATTCAGTGATCGCTTGGGAAATAACGCAAAAAGAGTAGCAGAAGCAGTTTCTCACGAAACCGGACATACACTTGGATTATACCACCAATCTGCATATACAACAACATGCACACTGACGAGCTCTTATCATACTGGAATTGGAACAGGGGAAACTTCCTGGGGACCTATCATGGGCAATGCTGCCTCCAGGAATGCTACACAATGGAATTATGGACCAACCCCCTATGGATGTAGCCAGGTACAAGATAATCTCAGTACCATTACAAGCTCCAATGGGTTCGGATACAGACCAGATGATTATGCTGACCTTTATACAAGTGCCAGTCCTGTGCTCATCAGCAACAACGTTTTCAGCAAGGCTGGTGTCATTTCCACCAGTGCAGACAAAGATTACTTCCGTTTTGACCTGAGCCAGAAAGGAGCACTTTCAATGAATGTTATCCCTTTCAATGTAGGAACAGGAAACAATGGTGCCAACCTTAATGTTAAAATCATCTTGCAAGATGCAAAAGGAACAGAAATCAAGACCTATGATATTGCAGATTCCATGCATGCTAGAATTGATACAACGTTGAGCGCTGGGACCTATTACGTAATCATCGATGGATCTGGAAATGTCAATGCCGGAAATGATTATGGAAGCCTGGGAGCTTACACCATTGACGGTACATATTCTGGTACAACAACCACTACAAGTACAACCACCAGTTCTACAAACAATGCTGTTGTAACTGGGATTAAAGTTAAAAATGGCAATAAACTTAACTGGAACACCAACAACTTGAAAGGAGCAACAGCAATCAGTGTAATGGTTGCAACAGAAGATGGTGATTTCAAGGAAATTGCAAGGCCAGCATTAAATACAAACAGCTATGTACACCAAGTGCTTGCTCCGGCTGCCTACACCTATATGCTGAAATTCATTGAAAAAGATGGCGCTGTACAATTCAGCAACACTGTTACCATCGAAAATAAAAATGTTGCCGCAGGAACCTTTAAGGTGATCAAGCAAGCACAACAACCAGTAATCGTGAACGCAGCAGAGGCTTATGAATACCAAGTTGTAGACAACTATGGACGCATCATCCTTACAGGAAGCGCAGCTGCAGGAACAAAAACAATTGATGTAAGAAACCACCCCGCAGGAATCTATAATTTGAGACTGATGAATGAAACAGAAAACAGAACTGAAAAGTTCATGAACAAATAATTAACGACTTATCATAAATGGTAATATTGGTTGGAATGAACCCTCCCTTGTCTAAGGGAGGGTTCCCTATTTAGATCATACCTGCAACAACCATATCTGCTTATCTTTGCAACATGACAGCATCAACCACAAGGGTACGGTTTGCCCCCAGCCCAACAGGCGGACTCCATCTCGGTGGGGTCAGGACAGCCCTCTTCAATTACCTGTTTGCCCATAAAAACAAGGGACAATTCATCCTCCGCATAGAAGACACAGATCAGGGACGTTTTGTTCCGGGTGCAGAGCAATATATCATAAACTGCCTTGATTGGTGTGGTATTTCACCTGATGAAGGCCCACACAAGGAAGGAGCTTATGGACCATACCGCCAATCCGAGAGGAAAAGCAGTTATAGAAAATATGCAGAACAGCTCATCGAACAAGGACATGCTTATTATGCATTTGATACCCCTGAAGACTTGGAAAAAATGCGGGAGGCTTTCCGTTCGGACGCCAACCCATCCCCACAATACGACAGCAAGGTTCGGATGCAAATGAACAACTCCCTGATACTGCACGGTGAGAAAGTAGCAGAACTGATCAACCAGGGAACACCTTACGTTGTTCGCATCAAAATGCCAGCTTCAACTGAAGTGACCTTTCAGGACATGATCAGAGGGGAGATTACATTCAATACCGATCAGGTGGATGACAAGGTGCTGCTCAAAGCAGATGGAATGCCTACCTACCACCTGGCCGTTGTGGTAGATGACCATGAAATGAAGATCAGCCATGCCTTCCGTGGAGAAGAATGGCTGCCTTCAGCGCCGGTTCATGTGCTCCTATGGGATTACCTCGGTTGGAAGGACCAAATGCCTGAATGGGCCCATTTACCATTGATCCTGAAGCCGGATGGCCAAGGAAAATTGAGCAAAAGAGATGGCGACCGGCTTGGATTTCCCGTTTTTGCTATGGACTGGCAAGATCCCAAATCAAATGAACTCACCAAAGGATTCAAGGAAATGGGTTTCCTCCCCGAAGCATTCATCAACATGCTGGCCATGCTGGGTTGGAATGATGGCAGCGGAGAGGAGATTTTCAACCTTGAGCAACTCATAGAACGATTTTCGATTGAAAGGATCCACAAGGGAGGAGCAAAATTTGATTTTGAGAAAGCCAAGTGGTTCAACCAGGAATGGATCAAAAGAAGCGATACCGCAAGGCTCCTACCCCTGGTTCAGGAAATACTTGTCAAAAACAATATTCATGCAAGTGAAGAAGCCCTGACGGACATCATTCCCATGGTGAAAGAAAGATGCCAGCTGCTGAATGATTTTGTAGCCCAAGTCTCCTACTTTTTCAATGACCCTGTGCAGATTGATCTGGCATCTGTTCAGCCCAAATGGGATGAAAAAAAGAAGCTGTTTTTTGAAGGATGGACAACAACCCTTGAGCAGATTGAAACATGGGATGCAACTGCCATTGAAAACACATTCAAGGAAGCCGCGGCCCTTGCCCAAATTAAACCGGGAGAACTGCAACTTCCGCTCCGCATCATGCTGGTCGGTGCTAAATTTGGTCCTACTGTTTTTGACATCGCCTTCAGGATAGGTAAGGAAGCCACCACCAGAAGAATTGGACACTGCCTTACCCTATTGGCACAATAACAACAACATGGAAAATCAACACGCAAATAGACCACTTCGTGTACTCATTGCAAAAGTAGGACTGGATGGACATGACAGGGGCGCAAAGGTGATTGCCACTTCACTCAGGGACGCTGGCATGGAGGTTATCTACACCGGTCTAAGGCAAACTCCTGAAATGGTTGTTGAGGCAGCCTTGCAGGAGGATGTGGATGCCATTGGTGTGAGTATCCTCTCCGGGGCCCACATGACTGTTTTTCCCAGGATCATTGGATTGATGAAATCCAACAAGATGGATGATGTATTGTTGACCGGTGGCGGTATCATTCCCGAAGCAGACAGGCTGGCACTTGAAGCCATGGGCGTGGGTCAGCTTTTCCCTCCAGGCACTTCTTCATCAACAATCGCAGACTATATCAGGGACTGGACCAGTAAAAACAGGTCTTTTTAATGCGCATACACTAATTTTGCAACTCTAAATCATATACATGGAATTCAGGATTGAAAAAGATACAATGGGTGAAGTAAGTGTGCCCGCCAATGCTTATTATGGCGCCCAAACCCAGCGCAGCATTGATAATTTCAGGATTGCGCAAGACATCAACAGGATGCCGAAAGAAATCATTTATGCTTTTGCTTACCTGAAAAAAGCGGCTGCCATTACCAATTGTGAAGCGGGCGTATTGTCGGAAGAAAAATCAATCCTGATTGGTGAAGTATGCGATGAAATCCTGGAAGGAAAACTCAATGATTATTTTCCATTGGTCGTATGGCAAACCGGCAGCGGTACCCAAAGCAACATGAATGTCAATGAAGTGGTGGCTTACAGAGGACATGTAAAAAAAGGTGGTTCATTGAATGACAAGGAAAAATTTCTTCATCCCAATGATGATGTAAACAAATCACAATCTTCCAACGATACCTTTCCAACAGCAATGCACATTGCCGCTTATAAAATGTTGATGGAAGTTACGCTTCCGGGAATTGAACTGCTGAGGGATACACTGGCTGAAAAAAGCAAGGCCTTCATGCATGTGGTAAAAATTGGGAGAACCCATTTCATGGATGCAACGCCATTGACTGTTGGGCAGGAATTCAGCGGATATGTATCACAGCTCAACCATGGCATCAAAGCCATCAAAAATACCCTTGAACACCTGGCAGAGCTTGCATTGGGTGGCACTGCTGTAGGTACCGGCATCAATACCCCAGATCAGTATGCAGAAAACGTAGCCAAGCATATTGCAGCACTCACAGGTCTTCCGTTTGTTACTGCAGAAAATAAATTTGAAGC
>JAIPBY010000055.1 GCA_021738605.1 Chitinophagaceae bacterium
GCATTTCATTTTTCAGGAACTGTGGAAGGCTATATGAGGTCGCATTCCAGTAGCGATAGCAAGTGGTTTTCGTTTTTATCTTTCATCTTGGTCCTGATTGCAGGCATCATTGCGGTTAGGTTGGTCGGAAAGCTCATTGAGAAATCAGCCGAACTCATGTTACTGGGCCTGGTCAACAAGTTGCTTGGTATCCTGGTCATGTGTATCATTTATGTTACCTTTTTTGCCGTCACCCTGGTCTACTGCAACCGTTTCGGCCTGGTGGGAGATGGGCAGACGATAGACTCCAGATCAGCGAGTTATCTCATGCAATACGGCCATTGGCTGGTCTCACATTTCAGTGAGTGGTTGCCCGCACTCAAGAATCTGTTCAATGATATCAAGAGTTCGGTAAAAAAACACTAAACAATTCATGTTCTCTGTTCATCCATTTCTTCCATACAAGTGGGTTATATCAGGCATTTTACTTTTCTTTGTCGGAGTTCTACGCTATTTTACCATTTAATGTCCTGTTTCGGAAATATATATGAGTCTACCATACGAAGTCAAAGAGGATGGAAAGTTCAAGTTCATTGAGGAAGGAGTGGGTGAACCCTTGATCCTTCTGCATGGATTGTTTGGTGCCATGAGCAATTTTGCAGGTGTTATCAATCATTTTCGCCTTACCCATCAGGTTATTGTGCCGCTTTTGCCCTTGTTTGAGCTTGATTTGCTGCATACCACAGTTGGCGGTTTGGAAAAATACCTGACCAAATTCATTGATCACCGCGGTTATAGGGGAATACACATGCTTGGCAACTCATTGGGAGGCCATGTTGCACTGGTACATGTGCTGAAAACTCCAGCCAAAGTAAAATCATTAATCCTCACCGGAAGTTCTGGTCTTTTTGAAAATGGGATGGGCGATACCTATCCTAAGCGGGGAGATTACGAATACATCCGGAAGAAGACAGAGATGACTTTTTACGACCCTAACACCGCTTCCAAGGAACTGGTGGATGAGGTATACCAGATTGTCAATGAAAGGATGAAGACGTTGAAGGTCATCTCCTTGGCCCGCTCCGCGATCAAAAATAACCTTGGTGATGAACTACGCCAGATCAAGTTGCCAACCCTGTTGATCTGGGGAAACAATGATAGCATTACACCACCATTTGTTGGCCGTGAATTCAATAAATTGATTTCCCACAGTGAATTGCACTTCATTGATCATTGTGGACATGCCCCCATGATGGAGGTACCAAACGAGTTTAACGTAATTCTTGCACAATTTTTACAAAAACTAGAGACCACTGCAGCCAATTAAGAGTAATATTGGTCTATCAATACCGAACATGACCTACTGCAGCCAATTGCTTGAATCCTCCATGATTACCGTAGACCTCCACGATACGGTAGCGCATGCAATGGAAATGATGGATGAAGCAAAGCTTGAACATCTCCCAGTCTTGGATGGTTTGCAATATCTTGGCATGGTAGCATTTGATGAATTGGAGGATACGGATCCAACAGCAGAGGTCATTGCCATCCAGCATCGCTTTATCAAACCGCTGGTGCGGACAGGAGACCATTTTCTGCAGGCCCTCCGGGTGAGGTCAAAGTATTACATCGATCAGGTTCCTGTGGTCAATGAAAAGAATGAGTGGGAGGGCGTTGTCGGAATGACAAAAATGCTGGATCAGATTTCCCTTTTGGCTGGTGTTTCTGAATCCGGATCAATGCTTGTGCTGGAAATGCCTGGACAGGACTATGCGCCAGGAGAAATCAACCGACTGGTAGAGTCCAACGATGCCATGATCATGCAATTGAATTCCATCCAGGATCAACATACCGGAATGATGCAGGTTGTGCTTCGCATCAACAAGGAAGAAGTTTCTGATGTTGTTGCTACTTTTCAGCGGCACGAATACAACGTGCTTTATTACTATGGGGATGAATCCTATGATAATTCCTTGCAGAATAACCTCGACCATCTGATGAATTACCTGAATTTGTAACCCTGCACTGGGCGCTAACTGATCAACCCCATGATAATCCTGCGGAAGTTTTTTTCGCTATTGTTTTTCTTCAATTGTTCGCTGCAAGCGCAGGACAAGGCGGATATTGAACACCAGGATCATGCTGTTTTGAAATCCTCACATGTCATCATCCGGAACTTTGTCATTCAGGGAAACAAAAAAACCAAACCCTATATTGTTGCAAGAGAGCTCGTCTTTCAAAAAAACGCTCCCTACTCCATTTCAGACATGCTGGCCGGATTACATCAGAGCCGTCAAAACCTCATGAATACTGCGCTTTTTGTGGATGCCAGTGTGAGCTTTACCAATTGGTACAATGATTCCCTTGATATTTTTGTTGATGTAAAAGAGCGCTGGTATTATTTTCCATTGCCTTATCTCAAGCCTGCAGACCGGAACTGGATTGTATGGTTGAATGACTATGGTTTGAATCCAGACCGTTTGAATTACGGTATGAAATTTTTAGGAAATAATATCACAGGAAGGAATGATAAGCTCAACATTTGGTTGATCAATGGCTATACCCAGCGGGCAACCATGAAATATTACAACCCGTTTTCTGACAATGCCCTCAGGCATGGATGGGGTTTTGATGTTACCTACTCCCGCAACCGTGAAATCAACCACAATACCCTTGACAACAAACAGGCATTTTACAAGGACGAGAACAATTTCATCAGAAAACAGGTTTATCTTGGAGGTGTTTACTCTTACCGCAAAGGCTCTATCGCGCGGCATTACCTGAGGCTGGGTTATCAAATGGAATCCATTGCAGATACCGTCGCCGCCCTGAACAGGAACTATCTCGGATCTTCAGCAACCAAGGTTTCATTTCCAGAATTGCGCTATACCTACCAGTATTATGATGTCAATTATATACCGTATCCAACCAAAGGGAAAACCATTGAATTTGAGTTTCTGCGCAGGGGAGGACTCAACAACAAGATCAATCTTTCACAGTTTTTCATTCATTTCGGCAAGTATTTTCCTCTCCCCAATAAATTTTACTTTAGCTCCATCGCAGAAGGCCATATAAGGGTTCCGTTTGATCAGCCTTATTTTAACCAGTACATGTTAGGCTACAACGATGCTTATTTGCGTGGATTGGAGTATTACGTGGTGGATGGGGTAGCTGGAGGATTTGTCCGCAATACGGTAGGGAAGGAGTTTTTTTCTTATAAACTCAAGACCGGCCTTCGCTCCAAAACCTATGCAGCCATTCCTTTCAGGTTCTATCTCAAAGCCTACGGCGACCTGGGATATGTTTACAATAAAAACAACTATAGCCTCAATTTGCTGAACAACAAGATGTTGTATACTGGCGGTATTGGGTTGGATGTGATCAGCATTTATGACATTGTATTGCGTATTGAATACAGCTTCAATCAGTTGAACCAGAATGGACTTTTCGTGCACAAGGCAGATCCAAGAAATTAGATAAAAATTCCAGAGAATCCTATCGGCCAAACATTTGTTACTTTTGTAAGATCATGAAAGTAGCCATATACAGCAGAGGAGGAGAAACCGTTCAGGCCCAAGACCTGATCAACCTCACCGAGGCATTGCTCAATGCCGGCATCTCGCCTGTAATGTACAGCGCACTAAACTACCAGTTCCAAAACGAACTTTTAGCACGCTACGCCCAAAACTCAGCGCTTCAGTCCTTTGCCGACGCCAGCGATCTTGATGATTCTTTTGATGCCTTGATTTCGTTGGGAGGTGATGGTACACTGTTGGACACGGTTTGTCTTGTGCGCGATAAAATGATTCCTGTATTGGGTATTAATTTCGGCAGGCTAGGATTTCTTGCGAGCCTGGGCAAAGACAATATAGACGAAGCCGTCCAATCGCTCAAAGCAAGAAGCCATGTGCTCGACAAACGCGGTTTGTTGCATTTGGATGCCAGTATACCCTTGTTTGGCAAAGAGCCCTTCGCCCTGAATGAATTCACCATCCACAAGCGTGAATTCTCCCCCATGATCAAAATACATACCTATCTTAATGGGGAATTCCTCAATACTTTTTGGTCGGATGGATTGATTGTTTCTACTCCAACTGGCTCAACAGGCTATTCATTGAGTTGCAACGGACCAGTGATTTTTCCAGACAGTGAAAGCTTTGTGATAACGCCCATTGCTCCCCATAACCTCAACATCAGGCCCATTGTGGTACCCAACCACCATGTCATTTCTTTTGAGGTTGAAGGTAGGGTGGATGATTTTATTTGTACCCTGGATTCAAGGAAAGAACTGGTAGACAAGAGTGTTCAATTGGCCATCAAAAAAGAAAATTTTTGCTTCAACCTGGTAAGGCTCAATGAAAACAATTTCCTTAAAACCCTCAGGGAGAAACTGACCTGGGGTTTTGATACGAGGAACAGGTAGATATTTATGGCTCCTTTAACGTGAATAAAATTTAAATCGGTTTATTTTACATTGTCATGCCGAAATTCATTTCCATCCTCCTCTTAACAATCTGTTGCGCTGTGCAGTCATTTGCCCAGAACAATGCCATTGTTCAAGAGGGAGAACTGGGGATATCCATTGGCGCAGCCCAGTATTTTGGCGACCTGAACAACCGAAACGATTTTAATCGATCCAAACCCGTGCTGGGTTTGTTTTTCAGGAAACAATTCGGAAATTATGTTGCCCTGCGTTTGAGTGGACACTATGCAGAAGTAGGTTATGCAGACGCCTTCAGCAAGATTGAATTCCAACAAAGAAGGAACCTTAATTTTCAATCAGAAATTTGGGAAATGTCTGCACAGGGTGATTTCAATTTTTTTGAATTCCTTCCCGGTAACCCTTATTACGCTTTCACGCCATACGTAACATTGGGTATTGGCACTTTCAATTATGACCCTTATACCTATCTTGATGGTCAAAAATACTACCTGCGGAAATTGGGAACCGAAGGGCAGGGCAATCCCTTGTACCCAGACAGAAAACCCTACAGCAACCAGGCTTTTTCTTTTCCTTTGGGGATGGGCATCAAATACAACCTGGGCAAAAACATCAACCTTGCTTTTGAGGTTTCACACCGGTTTACGACTACAGACTATCTCGACGATGTGAGCATGACCTATGCCGGGGAAAATGCCTTTCCCGCCCAGGTTAATGGGAAAGCCAATCCGGCCTATCTCCTGCAAGACCGATCATATGAAACGGGAGCCCGCATCGGCGTAGCCGGAAAGCAAAGAGGGTTTAGCGAGCAAAAAGACCAGTTTCTTTTTGCTGAACTGGCCATTTCCATCTCATTCAGCTCATATAAGTGTGCAAAACCGAACACTCCCTAAAAAATTGTACCTTCGCTCCCCAATGTCATTAAGAGCACTGATAGATAATGAACGCGTCCCCAAGCATATTGCCATCATCATGGATGGCAATGGTCGTTGGGCACAGGAACAAGGCCAGGATAGGCTTTTTGGTCATTTCCATGGTGTGGCCAGCGTTAGGGATATTGTGGAAGGCAGTGCTGAGCTGGGTGTGAAATACCTTACCCTCTATGCATTTTCCACTGAAAACTGGGACAGGCCGGAGCAGGAAGTCACCGGTTTGATGGAATTGCTTGTTGAAACCATCAGAAAAGAGGTACCCATTCTCAACAAAAACAACATAAGGTTGCATGTGATTGGCGAATTGGGCATGCTCCCGGACCATGCCACGATTGCCCTACAGGAAGCGTTTGACCTCACCGCGCAAAATACTGGCCTGAATTTGGTACTTGCCCTCAGCTACAGCTCACGTTGGGAATTGGTCAGTGCCGTGAAGAAAATAGCCGAAGATGTGAAGACCGACAAGCTTGATCCGTCCGCGATTACCCAGGACACCCTTCAACAATATCTTTCTACCAGTGAATTTCCTGATCCTGAGCTCATGATCCGCACCAGCGGTGAATACAGGATCAGCAATTTCCTGCTTTACCAGCTGGCCTATGCCGAGCTCTATTTCACCCAAACACGCTGGCCAGACTTCAGAAAAGAGAACCTTTATGAAGCAATTCTTGATTTTCAGAAGCGTGAAAGGCGTTTTGGGAAGACAAGTAGTCAGATAATTGAGGGTTTAACAAACAATTAGACAAAAACCCGTTATTTTGCCCACCGAAACAAAGAACTGGATGAAGAGGATTTCTACGCTGTTAATTTTACTGGGTTTACTTGTTTTTTCCGACAGCGTTGTTGCTCAAAACGACACCCTCCCAAAAACTTCGGTTGACCCGGCGTTGTTGGCTATTTATACTGCCAAATACCCTCGTAAATACACCATTGCTGATATTCAGGTCAAAGGAAACAAGGCCTTTGATGCTGCTATTGTTGTATCCGTTTCCGGAATGGCAGTAGGGGATGAAGTTACCCTTCCCGGAGGGGATGTATTTGCCAAGGCCATTGCCAAGCTCTGGTCTCAGAACATGTTCACCAACATCAATGTTTACATCACCAAGCTGGAAGACAACAATATTTGGGTAGAAATCGATGCAGTGGAAAGACCTATGTTGGCTGATTTCAAGTTTAAGGGCGTCCGGAAAACGGAATCAGATGAGCTGAAAGACAAGGTAGGCCTGTTCAAGACCCGTGTGGTTACAGACAACATGCGGTTGTCTGCCAAGGAAAATATCGTCAAGTATTTCATTGATAAAGGATACCAAGGTGCTGCGGTGGTCATCGATGAAACTCCTGACCCCAACTCTCCAGAAAAAGTAATCCTCACTTTTAACGTTCAAAAAGGAAGCAAGGTCAGGATTTCAGATATCCATTT
Source organism: Chitinophagaceae bacterium (assembly GCA_021738605.1). GTDB lineage: Bacteria > Bacteroidota > Bacteroidia > Chitinophagales > Chitinophagaceae > Pollutibacter. The sequence continues at coordinate 6,773 of JAIPBY010000055.1, forward strand.
CTTTGGCAACAAGGCTGCCAATGCCGTTCAACTCAAAAAGAATTTGAAAGGCACCAAAGAAACCACCAGGATTACCCTGTATCCTGATAGTGCGGTTAGTCCTTATGGAGAAATTCCTTCTACTTCATTCAAGGAGTTCATCCAGGAAAAAGGTTACCTGCATCCTACCAAAATCAAGGATTTCATTGATCCATGGTTCAGGTTCAAGCTCTTCTCTTCTGCCAAGTTCAATGAGAAAAAATACCTTGAAGACAAGGAGAAAATCCTTCAGTACTATAACTCACTTGGCTACAGGGATGCTGCCATCGCTGCAGACACCCAGTATTATGATCCCAAAGGCCGCCTCAATATTTCCATGAAAATGGACGAGGGTAGCAAATATTTTTTCGGAAAGATGACTTGGAAGGGCAATACCAAATACCCAGACAGCATCCTTAACCTCCTGCTTGGTATCCGCCGCGGAGATACCTACAACCTTGACGTGTTGAACAAGAAATTGGGAAAGCAACTCTCTCCTGAAGGTGGGGATATCAGCTCCCTTTACATGGACGATGGGTATCTTTTCTTCTCTGTCAATCCGGTAGAAACCTCTGTTTACAACGATACCATTGACCATGAAATCCGCATCACTGAAGGCCCACAGGCAACCATCAAGAATGTGAATATTACGGGCAATGACAAGACCAAGGAGTATGTGATCAGGAGGGAACTCCGTACGGTCCCGGGTGAGAAATTCAGCCGTTCAGACCTGATACGTTCACAGCGTGAAATTGTCAACCTAGGTTATTTTGATCAGGAGAAGCTCGGCATGCAGCCCGTTCCCAACCAGGACGATGGTACGGTTGACATCAACTATACTGTTGAAGAAAAATCCTCTGACCAGCTGGAACTCAGTGCGGGATGGGGCGGTGGCATCGGTCTGACCGGTACACTGGGTGTAACCTTCAACAATTTCTCCATTAAAAATATTTTCAGGAAAACCTCCTGGGATCCTTTGCCAACGGGCGATGGTCAGAAACTAAGTCTTCGTTTTCAATCCAACGGAAGGTTCTTCCGGTCCCTCAATTTCTCTTTCACAGAGCCATGGCTGGGCGGTAAGAAAAGAAACTCATTTTCTTTCAACGTATTCAATACCAAGTTCACCAATGCATACAATCCATATACTGGATTGTATGACAGGGCTTTTGCTGACTCTTCTTTCCTGAGTACCTCGGGTGTGACCTTGGCTTTGGGAAAGCAGTTGAAATGGCCAGACGATTTCTTCTCATTGGTTACTTCATTGAGCTATATCCAATACAAGGCGAAGAATTATTCGATTTTCCCTAATTTTTCAACGGGCGTTTCGAACAACTTCAACCTGAAACTTGCTTTGCAGCGTACTTCCATTGATCAGCCGATATTCCCGCGCAGCGGATCCAATTTCTTGCTCAGCGGAACCTTTACGCCACCATGGTCTTACATCAATGGTATCAACAAAGCGGATGTGTTCAAGTTGGTGGAATACCACAAATGGAGGTTCAACGGAGAATGGTTTGTGCCCATCGGTAAACCAGCAGGAGAAGACAAAACCAGGCAATTTGTATTGCGGATGGCTGCAAAATATGGTTTCATTGGCAGGTACAACCGCCAAGTGCCCATTTCACCTTTCGAGCGTTTTCAGGTGGGAGATGCCGGTTTGACAAACAATTTCGGTGTGCTTGGCTATGACATCATTGCCCACAGGGGTTATCCGGTCTATGACAATTCTGACCCAACCATCAACCCAGACAAGCAAAATGCACAGAATTATTTCACGATCTTCAACAAGTATACTCTTGAAATGCGCTATCCTTTCGTAACCAACCCTAGCAGTACCATCTACGGATTGGCCTTCTATGAAGCGGCGAATGGCTGGTATGAATTCAAGGAGTGGAATCCATTCAGGCTAAGGCGTGCAATGGGTGCGGGTGTTCGTTTCTTCCTTCCGATGTTTGGTTTGTTGGGATTTGATTATGGAGTTGGTTTGGACAGGATTACCAATACCGGAAAGCTTAAAGACGCAAGCCGATTTACCTTCATGCTCGGATTTGAGCCAGAATAACCTTGATGGCCCTTTCCTTGTGGGTGGGCTGATCATTAAAAAGCAAGTCATGAAAAAACTTTCGTTGCTTATTCTTCTTGCTGCAGTGTTTGGATTCACCGCTACTGCACAGCGCTATGCCGTAATTGACACCCGTTATATCCTCAGCAAGTTGCCTGAGTATACTGAAGCACAGAAAAAGCTTGATGCTTTCAGTATCCAATGGCAACAGGAGATAGACATGAAGCAGGCTGCCTTGGATCAGCTTTACAGGAATTTTGAATCAGAGAAGGTCATGTTGAGCGAAGACCTCTTGAAAAAAAGAGAGGATGACCTGTTCAACAAGGAAAAAGAACTGCGCGACCTTCAAAAAAAGCGATTTGGTTTTGAAGGAGACCTTTTCAAAAGAAGGCAGGAACTTGTAAAGCCCATCCAAGACAAGGTATACAGTGCTGTGCAAAAATTAGCATCTGCCAGACAGTACGACCTGATATTGGACAAAAGTGAAGGAATTACCATTATCTTTGCCGACCCCAAACTGGATAAAAGCGATGATATCCTAAAAGAATTAACGGGGAAATAAAAAAAGCATATTTTCGAATCAACAAAAAACAAACAAGCAGCAATGAAACAAATCTTAAGCCTTGGTCTGGTGATGATCGCCTTGGTAGCATTCAATCCATTCCTCAATGCACAGAACAAAACAGGATATGTTAGCATAGACGAAGTAGTTCAGCTCATGCCTGATTACAAGAAAGCAACCGCTGAAATGGCACAGTTCGACAGCGCCCTGCAAATCAACTATGGTGAAACTTTGAAGGAATTGAATCGTCAGGACAGCTTGTTCAAAGTAGATTCAGTGAAGATGACCATGGCAACCAAGACTGCAAAGAAAGAGCAGATGAAGAAATTGCTTGTGGAACTTCAAGGATATGAGCAGAACTATCAGCAGCAAATGCAGCAAAAGCAAGAAGAATTAATGGCTCCTGTTGCCCAGAAAGCCAACCAGCTGATTGCTGATGTTGCCAAAGCCAATGGATATGGATATGTGTTCAGGAAAGAAGCACTGGTTGTTTCACCTGAAGGTGATGATATCCTGCCGCTGATCAAAAAGAAATTATCTGGTACTGTCGCACCGGCTCTGAAACCGGCAGCAAAATAAAGGAACTGACCGAAACATTTGTTTCGGTCTTTTTTTGCCCTTGCTTTTCTGGCAAGGGCATTCTCGTGAATAAACGAAAGGAAAATGAAACAAGCCATCGGCATATTTGATTCCGGTCTGGGTGGGCTTACTGTGATGAAAGAGATTCACCAGCGCCACCCGGAGTATGACTACATCTATCTGGGAGACAATGCCCGCGCGCCGTATGGCCCCAGGGATTTTGAAACGGTTTATCAGTACACCCTTGAGGCCGTTCAATGGTTGTTCAACCGCGGATGCCCCCTTGTTATTCTGGCTTGTAATACCGCCTCAGCCAAAGCCCTCCGTACCATCCAGCAAAAAGACCTACCCGGTATAGACCCCATCAAAAGGGTGCTCGGCGTGATACGCCCCACCACCGAAGTCATTGGCGACTATACTGAAACAAAGCATATTGGTATCCTTGGAACCCAGGGTACCGTTGATTCTGGTTCTTATGTGATTGAGGTTGGCAAAGCTTTCCCAGACGTACATGTTCACCAGCAGGCCTGCCCTGACTGGGTGCCCCTTGTGGAATCCGGCGATTATCTTGATTTTACGGTTGCCGACCCCATCATCCGCGATTGCTTGATCAAGCTTCTTGACCAGTCTGATGATATTGATACAGTCTTGCTGGCCTGCACTCACTATCCGCTCTTGTATCCCCGCATCAGGGCCATGTTGCCCCCAGACATCACCGTGGTTTCCCAGGGTGAAATTGTGGCAGACAGCCTTTCGGCTTACCTTTTGCGCCATCCTGAAATGGAAACCCGATTGTCCAAAGGCGGCAGTTTGGAATTCTGCACTACCGGGGATCCTGAAACCTTTAAGCATGCAGCTGGAGCGTTTTGGGGGGAAGGGGTTGATGTGGTTCAAAAGGTTGAATTGCTTTAAAGGGAGCTAGCTGCAGTTTTTCCATCAACTCGCTCTTTTTTTGCTTTCAATCCAAAAAAGTCTTACTTTTGCCGTCCTTTCACGAAGCCTCGGTTGTGGTGACCCGAGGTAAATTGAACAGAAAAGACCGCTTCTCCCGGTCATTTATTCAACAACAAAGGAAATAAAAAGAATCATGAAACGTACATTTCAACCTCATCGTAAGCGCAGGAAGACCGTTCACGGATTTCGCAAGCGCATGGAATCAGCCAACGGACGTGCCGTATTGGCCAGCAGAAGAAAAAAAGGACGTAAGAAACTGACGGTTTCTGACGAAAGCAGATTGAAGTAATCAGGTTCGCCTGTTATTTTACATAATCATAGCTCCGGATTCAATCTGGGGCTATTTTTGTTATGTGAAATTGGTGCAGGGGACAGCTTCACTATTGACATCAGCACAAATCTTCCTAACATAAGCACCAGAACCATCGGTTTTACATTGTGACATTAAATTAGCAATTTGACGCACCGCCATACACTATCAAAAAATGACCGCCTCAAATCCTACAAAAGGATCAGGATTCTTTTTGCCCAAGGGCAAAAGTTTAAGGTGTTTCCGTTGGTGGTTTATTTTTTGCTTCGCGTTGAAGAAGTTGAAGGGGTTGAGGGGGTTGAAGGGAATCTTCAGATGGGTGTCTCTGTAGGTAAAAGACATTTCAAAAGAGCAGTTGACAGAAACCTGCTGAAACGACGAATCCGTGAAGCCTATAGGAAACAAAAATATGATGTGAAAGAAACACTAACCGAATTGGGCATTTCCATGGACATTTTTTTCGTTTATTCCAATGCCCGTATCAGCGATTATGCAGAGATTGAAACAGCGATGACCAATGGATTGTCATTGCTCAAGGATAAAATATCGGCCAAATGACAGACGAATATTATATGAAAATGGCTTTGAAAGAAGCCGAGAAAGCTTTTGAAGAAGGCGAAGTACCTGTGGGAGCCATCGTGGTCATCAACGAACGGATTATTTCAAGGGGCTACAACATGGTAGAAAAACTCAAGGACCCAACTGCCCATGCAGAAATCATCGCCCTTACTTCGGCATTCAATGCCCTCGGGGCCAAATACCTTCCCGATGCCACCTTGTATGTAACGGTCGAACCTTGCTTAATGTGTGCCGGAGCCTTGCATTGGAGCAAAGTAGGACGCATCGTTTGGGGAGCATCAGATGTAAAGAATGGGCATCAGGTATACACCGAAGAACGCAATCCATTCCATCCCAAAACCCAGTTGTTGACGGGCCTCCTGGCCGATGAAGCCTCAGATCTTATGAAAGCGTTTTTTAAGGCAAGAAGATTATAGTAGCCGAGCATCGAATTCCTCTTGGATGGAAATGATAAATTGGTCCATCGCTTAACACCCGGCTGCTTCCTTCAACCACCTGCCTTCGGCAGATAAATTCAACCCCTTCAACCCCTTCAACTTCTTCAACTTTCTTGCCATTCCCCACTTAACCCCAAAAAACCATCCCACAAACCTTTAATCCATTAAACCCTTCATTATCTTTGCACCCTAAATCAAACAATATGTCATTCACACTTCCCGCCTTACCATACGCACACGACGCACTTGAGCCGCATATCGATACGCTGACGATGCAGATCCACCACGGAAAGCATCACCAGGCCTATGTAGACAACCTGAA
>JAIPBY010000056.1 GCA_021738605.1 Chitinophagaceae bacterium
AATGCTTCTTGAGGTACTTCAACATTTCCTATTTGGCGCATCCTCTTCTTTCCTTCCTTCTGTTTTTCAAGCAATTTCCTTTTACGGCTGATGTCACCACCATAACATTTGGCAGTTACATCCTTTCTCATGGCGGAAATGTTTTCCCGGGCAACTACTTTAGCACCAATAGCCGCCTGAATGGCAATCTGGAATTGCTGACGTGGCAACAACTCTTTCAACTTTTCACAAAGTTTTCTTCCAAACTCCTGGGCGCGGCTGCGGTGAATCAATGCAGAGAGGGCATCCACTTTTTCACCGTTTAACAGAATATCCATCTTCACAATATCACTTTCCCTGTATTCAATCGGCACATAATCAAATGAGGCATATCCCCTGGTCTGGCTTTTCAGCTTATCATAAAAATCAAATACAATTTCGGTAAGGGGCATTTCAAATATCAACTCAACACGGGTCTGCGTGAGGTAGCTCTGGTTGATCAACATGCCACGTTTGCCAAGGCAAAGGGTCATGATATTACCGATATATTCTGGCTTGGTGATGATTTGGGCTTTGATGAAGGGTTCATCAATATTGTTCATCTGGGTAGGATCAGGCATTTCACTGGGGTTGTTTACCCGAATGATGTCACCTTTTGTACTGTAGGCAATGAAGCTTACGTTCGGAACCGTGGTAATTACCGTTTGGTTAAATTCCCTTTCCAAACGCTCCTGAATGATTTCCATGTGCAGCAGTCCAAGGAAACCACAGCGGAAACCAAACCCGAGTGCCTGTGAGGTTTCAAGCTCATAGGTCAATGATGCATCATTCAATTGCAACTTGTCCATGCATTCCCTGAGTTCCTCAAAATCTTCCGTAAGTACTGGGTAGATTCCTGCAAAAACCATTGGCTTAACTTCGGAAAAACCCTTGATCATCGGGGCAGGATTGATGGCATTGACAATGGTGTCACCAACCTTTACTTCCTTTGCATTCTTTATTCCAGTGATTAGGTAGCCTACATCACCACATTGCACTTTTTTCTGTTCCTGCATGGTCAGCTTCAAGATACCTACTTCATCAGCCACATAGTCTTGGTCAGTAGAGATGAATTTGATTTTCTCACCTTTCGTAATACTGCCATTCATGATGCGGTAGTAAACAATGATTCCCCTGAAGGAATTGAAAACACTATCAAAAATGAGTGCTTGAAGCGGAGCCTCAGGATCACCTTTAGGATAAGGAATCCTGTTTACAATTGCATCAAGGATACCTTCGATGCCTATTCCAGTTCTTCCGCTGGCCAAAAGAATATCTTCTGATTTACAACCAATCAATTCAATGATCTGATCCTTTACTTCTTCAATCATGGCTCCATCCATGTCTATCTTATTGATGACAGGGATGATTTCAAGATTGTTTTCTACAGCAAGATAAAGGTTGGAAATGGTTTGGGCCTGAATACCTTGAGTAGCATCCACCAACAAAAGTGCACCTTCGCAGGCGGCAAGTGCACGGCTCACTTCATAACTGAAATCTACATGTCCTGGTGTGTCTATGAGGTTGAGGATATATTCAACACCATCTGTATGTTTGTAATTGATCTGGATGGCATGGCTTTTGATGGTAATGCCTTTTTCTCTTTCAAGGTCCATGTCATCAAGGACTTGATCCATCATTTCCCTTTCACTGATGGTATTGGTGGTTTGAAGCAATCGATCCGCCAAAGTTGACTTACCATGATCTATATGTGCAATGATGCAGAAATTCCTGATTTTTTTCATCGAATGGGTTCAGCGGTAAAACGATTAGTGTTACGGTTTATTTAGATATGCAAAGTTAGTCATTTTAAGTATGCTTATACCTTGGAATATGATAACATGATTTAAGCAAGTATAAACATTGATTTATCTCTAAAAACTGTCTTACCTATTTTAAAGCCTTGATGATTTGAATGAATTCAGTGGCAATCAATGATGCCCCGCCCACAAGACCCCCATCAACATCTGGTTGTGAAAAAATCTCATTGGCATTGGCCCCTTTTACACTTCCGCCGTAAAGGATAGAGATATTGGCAGCTACTGTGTCTCCAAATTGATTTGCCAGTACAGCCCTGATATGGGAATGCATTTCTTGTGCCTGTGCAGCTGTAGCCGTTTTTCCGGTACCGATGGCCCAGATGGGTTCGTAGGCAATAACAACCTTTTGAATGGTCTCACCATCAAGATGAAACAAGGACTCATTCAATTGCACTGCCACATAATCATTTTGACCATCATTTTCTCTGATGGTCAGCGGTTCACCACAACAAAAAATTGGGGTTATGCCTTTTGAAAGACAACGGTCAACTTTTTCAGCCAGTTGTTGATTAGATTCTGAAAAGTATTCCCTTCTTTCACTATGTCCTACCACACAGTATTGAATATTGATGGATGCCAGCATATCTACAGATACCTCACCCGTATAGGCACCAGCTGTTTTGTTATGGCAATTTTGGGCTGAAACAAACATGTTGGCTCTGTTGTTCAACTGTTGATTTGCACTCACCAAATAAGGAAAGGGAACAGCGAATATTACACGCTGATTATCATTTACTTGCACATCTGAATTGATAATTTCATTGAGAAGTTTTGTTCCTTCTTCCTGGGTATTGTTCATTTTCCAATTGGCGGCGGCGATTTGTTTTCTCATTGTTGAATGGTTTTAAGGTAATATGTTTTAATTGATTCCAATGCTGATGTTGATGGCTCCTGTCCCTTCATCTTCATCCAGCGCTTAACTTCTTCCAATAACTTATCGAGGTCATACTGCTGTTCCATGCCCCATTGAAATGGAGGAATATATTTGGGTAGCAGTGCATCAGGATTAAAGACATTTGAAAAACCTCCAATCACCGATCCACTGTTAAAACTTGCGTTGATGGCGGTTTTTACATGGTCGCCCATGAGAATGCCTGCTTTTTTACCGGCATTGATAAAGGATGATGTAACCATGTTCCATGCTTTTAAATCACCGGCAGTATTTTTCAGGTTGGAGCAACTGGTTCCTGCGCCCATATTACACCATTCGCCAATGTAGCTATCCCCAAGATAGCCATGATGTCCTTTGTTCGAGAAGGCTTGAAAAATGGTATTTTTTATCTCCCCTCCTACGATGCAATCATTTCCAATGTTGGTTCCAGCATACAATGCGGCTCCCATTTTAACAACTGATCTTTTTCCAACATAAAGTGGACCTCTTAGCATGGCACCTTGCATGATGAAGGCGTCTTCATCAATCATTACCGGGCCTTCTTCCGTGTTGATAAAGCAAGGCTCTAATCGAGCAGTTGGGTGAACATGTATAGGATAAATTCCGGTTTTTGATACCTTCTCTGCGTGAGGATTGGTTTCAACATTTGCATTTAGCAATTGAATATCATCCATTAGCAATGATATATTGTGCTGAACAATTTCCCAAGGGGTTCTTAATGTAAAAAAAGAATCTTCTGGTGCTGTTTTATGTTCAAAAAAGGATTTTATATCCAATGAAATCTTTGGGATAAACCGGGCATCCCAGATGATATCTGCTGATCCGTCTTCGGCAATGATATCGAGGTCAATATGTTGCGACAATGCGATCGTCTTCCACTTGTTGGCAACAGTTAAAATACCTACCCTCAGATCGATAAATGGCCTTGTGAGTGTAAGTGGGAAAAAATCCTTTTGAAAATCGCTGTATTGTAAAAGGAGTTTGGGCATGTTGTTAGAACAAAGCTACAACCTTGAAAGCAAAAGAAAAACCCTCCATGTGGAGGGTTTGTTGAAATTACTTCTTTGCGTATTTCTTTTTGAACTTGTCGATCCTACCTGCAGTATCTACCAGTATGTTTTGACCGGTAAAAAAGGGATGTGAGGTGTTGGAAATTTCAAGTTTAATAACAGGATATTCGTTACCGTCTTCCCATTTGATCATTTCTTTAGACTGAGCTGCTGAACGGGTCAAGAATGTTGTACCGTTACTCATGTCTTTGAAAACTACGAACCTGTAATTGTCTGGATGGATAGCTTGTTTCATTGTATTTATTTTTATGCTACATGGATTTGGCCATGTCATTTATGAAGTTGCAAATGTACTGTTTTTTAAAGTAAAAAATCAGATTGTTCAAATCTAGCTCCTCATGTTTTCAAATTGGAGGGGCAAATCCAGGTCAGCCGTCTTGCAAACCTGCATAACTGCTTGAAGATCATCTATTTTCTTACCTGTAACCCTCAGGATGTCATCCATGATCTGGGACTGAACCTTTAAGCCAGAATCTTTGATCAGTTTATTGATTTTTTTGGCATCCTCCTGCTTTAATCCATTTTTTACTACGATATCTTGCTTGACAGTCTTGCCGCTTTGGTAAGCATCTTTGGACATGTCAAAGGCATGTGGAGAGATGCCCTGCTTGTTGGCACGGTTGATCAGGATCTCAACAAGCTGACGCATTTTCATGTCATCGGAAGTCTCCAGGGCAAGCTTCATGTCTTTTTTGTTGAAATCAATTTCAACAACTGAATCTTTAAAATCAAACCTATTGGCTACTTCTTTTTTCGTAACATTCACTGCGTTGTCGAGGAGTTGAGGATCAACTTTACTGAGGATATCAAATGATGGCATAGATTGACTATTTAGTGTTTAAGGTGAATTTGCGACCTGAATCAACCCATAACCAGGCGCCAAACAAAAATAGCAATACGGATATGAGTTCTGCCTGTGTAGGATGTATTCCCAACAAATCGTAGGTTGAGTTGACACGTATTTTTTCAATGAGAAATCGTTCAATACCATTCAACATCAAATAAAGACCAAACATCCTGCCTGGGGCCACAATTCTTTTTCGCAGAGACCAAAGCAAAATGAACAGCAATGTTGAGGCAATGATTTCATACAAGGTGGTTGGAAAAACCGGTGGACTAAGCTGTGCACAATAGTTACCTGTACAGTCCTTGATGGGTACCCCTTCTCCATTAACATTGTGGGGGAAATTGTAGGCCCAAAACCAATTGGGTAGAAATGATGACCCTTCAAAAGAAGCATGCGGAATATTGTCTATGCTGCCGTATTCAGCAACAAGTTGCCTTGTGTATTCAGGATACTGCAGAAGGGATTTATCAAAATCACCAGGGGTTGCCAATTCAATGGTATTGGTCTCACCAACTTTGTAGGCACTGTTGAAAATACCCCAATCTCCATCACCTGAAAAATGACAACCCATCCTGCCTATGGCATAGGCAATCATCAATGCTGGAGCGGCGGAATCAATCAAATGACTGATACCTATCTTCTTACGCTTAGCAAAAAAAATGATGGTTACGGATGCAAGAATCAATCCGCCATAAAAAGTAAGGCCACTGGGCGCTAAAAGATTGCCTATCGGATCCTGGATAAACCTGTCCCAATTTTCTAAATTGTCAAATACTTTTGCACCAATGAAGCCAGCAATGGCGGCATAAACTGTGATATCACCAACCCTTTCATGAGGATACACCTTTACCTTCTTTTCCTCCGGTTTAGCCAAGGCCTGTTTCTTCTTTTCATGGTATTTTAACCAAGAAAAAAGGCCTCCCAGGAGCAATCCTCCAAGAAGGCTTCCTTTTGAGGAAAAAATATAATCTTGAGGGTTGACTTGGCTGTCATTGAGGAAAACACCCAATATTTTGTATCCTACAATGAAGCCAAAGACCAAATTAAAAATCAGCTCAGCCTTGCTTGCTGGTTTACCCACCACAATGGTTTCTTCCATCGGGGAGAGCAGCCCTGACTGTTCCCTGCGTTTCAACTCTTTTGAGAGAATCACAGCAGCAACAAGAAAGGCAATGGCAACCAACAATCCAAAAGTATTGATGTACTGGGTAAAGAGCCAGGGTTCAATGCCTAGCGCATCCTTCAGGAAAAAATAAAGGTTGGGATACATAGAATCAATTGCAATATTCTTCGTAAGCTGCCATGAGGTTTTGTGCAATCATCTGCGCAGGCCTTCCTTCGATCTGATGTCTTTCAATCATGTGCACCAGTTTGCCATCCTTGAAAAGGGCAACAGCTGGTGAAGAGGGAGGATAAGGCAACAGATGTTCTCTTAAACGTTGTACCGCTGCAAGATCAAAGCCGGCAAAAGCAGTGGTCAGATGGTCGGGGCGTTTTGTGGAATTGTGAACAGACATGAGTACACCTGGTCTGGCGCTACCGGCTGAACAACCACAAACAGAGTTAACAACCACAAGTGTTGTGCCTGGGGTAGATAAAATTTCATCTACTGATGCTGGGGTTAAAAGTTCTTCAAAGCCGTTCTCTGTAAGCTCTTCTTTCATTGGAATCACTATTTCTGCTGGATACATATTGTTAAGATTTTAAGCGAAGTTACACATTTGCCGCTTTTGAGTTAATTTCGTTCAAACAAAGTTTGATTTGAAAAGCCTACTTGTTTTTATTACAGCCTTTTTTCTTTCTGGAAACTTATTTTCCCAGGAAATCAAGCAAGATACCTTGATTGTCAAGAAGGACACCTTGATTGCCAAGCAGGATACTATTATTCCCATCCCTGCAGAGCCCATCAACCTTGACACCCTACTCAGGATTATCAACCTGAATCCATTCTTCACCCTTCAGGTTGACTCTACTTTGATGTATGACCTCCAGATCAACAAACCTTCTGAATTCTATTTCTGGTACCTTAAAAACGCTCCTATCGGTGTTAAAATAGACAAGAATACCGGATTGCTATATTTTAAAGCAGAAAAATCATATTTCAAAAGCGGAAAACTTAAATATGATATCCCTTACAAGGTTGAGGTGGGAGTACAGAACCTGAGGGATGCAAAAGATCGCATTGAGGAAAGTTTTACCATCATGTTTTATAGTACTGAGGTGGTTGTGTCAAGATTAAAGCCAACCATCGGCAACACTGTTCTACTCGAAGAGGGTGATTCTATCAAATTCAGGGTTCAGTGTGAAACTGGTAGCTTTCCTGTTGAGCAAATCACCATCAATTCCAACCTGCCCATCAGCAATTTCAAATCAGTCAACAAATGCGATGATGAGTTTGGCTGGATGGTACCTTACGATTTTATCCGGGATAATGATACTGCCCGCCAGAAAATTCTTGTGCTTCAATTCATTGGAACTGACAAATTCAGGAATAGCGATACGGCAACAGTACGGGTTTTTATCCGGCCTGGCATCAACTACCCTCAAAAAAACCAGGAACATCTTCAGGTTACCAATGAAATGAAAAAATATGTCACCAACCTTAAACTGACATTTTTTGTCATCAGCACAAACATCAAAAAAACAAAAAATACAAGAACGGGCTTTGACATTACCGGTTCATCTACTGCCATGTTGGGCACCATTATCTCCAGTACCGGAACTACTACTGGTGCAAAAAATATGGGTAAGGTTTTGCCTTCAGTAGGTCTTACCCTTGTTCCGGTAAAAGAGGCCGTATCTCCAAATAAAGTCCAGGAACAAAATACCGCTTCTCAGGTCAGGGCAACCATTAAAAGACTTGATTACATGATGACGGAAAACATGACCATTGGTGATCGAGATCCGGATATTCTTGCCAAGACAAGAAAGTTAAGGGATGAACTTAAGCAATCCCAGCTACAGCTGGTAGACCTTCCATTGGTTGAATTTGACCCTCGATACTCCCAGGATGATGCTGAAAAATATTTCAACAATCCCAAGGTTAACAAGAAATACAAGCTCAAGGTCAACTAAACAATTTCAATTTATTGGTAACCGAGAATCTTGAGCATGCTCTGCGCAGTTTGTTCCTTTGCATAAACCCAATCATGAAGTTTACCATGCTTATCCTTTCCTACAATGATATGTTTGGGTGATGGGATCATGCAATGTTTGATTCCGCCATATCCACTGATTTGGTCTTGATAAGCCCCAGTGTGGAAGAAGCCAAGATAGAGTGGTTCTTTTGAACCATCTCCTGTTATTTTGGGCAAGAACACTTCATTGATGTGTTCCTCAGAATCATAGTAATCATGGCTGTCGCAGGTAAGCCCACCCAGCACAACCCGTTGGTATTCATTCTGCCATTTATTGATGGGCAGCATCAGGAACTTCTCTCCTATACCCCAGGTATCAGGTAAGGTTGTGATAAATGATGAATCGATCATGTACCATATTTCCCTATCATTCTGGACCTTCTCAGCCAACACTGAATAGACATGCGCCATGCTCTCACCAACAGTGAAGCTTCCAAATTCTGTGAAAATATTCGGCATTGGAACCTTGGCTTTTTTACAGGCTTTTTTTATGGTGCCCACAATCTCATTGATCATGAATCCGTAATCGTATTCAAAGCCCAATGAATGCTTGATGGGGAAACCTCCACCAATATTGATGGAATCCAACTCAGGGCATATCTTTTTTAACTGGCAGTAAAGATTGATGACTTTGTTCAATTCACTCCAATAGTAGATATCGTCTTTTATTCCTTTGTTGAGGAAGATATGCAACATTTTCAACTGAAATTTCTCCTCATACCCTTCTATCTGGTCTACATAAAACTCTAAAATATCTTTGGCCCTGATACCAAGACGGGAGGTATAAAAGGGGAAATTGGGTTCCTCCTCGGCGGCAACACGGATTCCCAATTTAAATGGAACCCTGACGCCTCTTTTGTAACGGTCAAGCTCTTCCTTGTTGTCAAGAATGGGAATGACGTTTTTAAAACCTGTATTGATCAGGCGGGAAATGCGCGATGTATATGTTTTCTGCTTGAAACCATTGCAGATTATAAATGTGTCTTTGGTTATTTTCTTTCTTTTGAACAGGTTATTGATGATTTCAATATCATAAGCAAAAGAAGTTTCCAAATGAATGTCATGTTGCAAGGCCTCTTCAACAACAAATGAGAAATGAGAACTTTTGGTGCAATAGCAATAATGATATTTCCCTTCGTAATTGTGTTTCTTGAATGCCTTCTGGAACAAGTCTTTGGCCTTGTTGATCTGGGAGCCAATTTTAGGGAGATAGGTAAGTTTTAAAGGGGTACCATACTTGTCAATGATGGCCTTCAAGTCAAGATCATTGAAATGGAGGTATCCATCTTTTGTAACAAAGCCTTCTTGTGGAAAATAAAATGTCTGTTTGACAAGGTCTGTATAGGTATTGCTCATTTTACCGATTCGGTCTGTTTAAATTGTTGAATTGCAAAGAAGAACAAAATTAATTTTTTTCAGCGTCATACAATAAAAAACCGGATGTTTATTTGACATCCGGTTTACTGATTGAATCAGTATATACTATTTTACAGAATCAACCAATTGCTTGAAAGATTCAGGATTGTTCATGGCAAGTTCAGCAAGCATCTTGCGATCAAGATCAATTCCCTTTACTTTAAGTTTGTTGATGAACTCAGAATATTTCATTCCTTCTTCCCTGACAGCTGCATTGATACGTACAATCCAGAGACTGCGGTAGTCTCTCTTCTTGAGTTTACGACCAACATAGCTATAGGTAAGGCCTTTCTCGAGAACGTTTTTGGCTACTGTATAAACATTTTTCCTTTTTCCGTAGAATCCTTTCGCCTGCTTAAGAATTCTTTTTTTGCGGGCCCTGGAGGCTACCGCATTTTTTGAACGTGGCATATTGTAATGAGTTTAAATTTGAAGTAATGAAAAAGGCCTTATTTCAGGCGAAGGAGTCTTTTAACGAAATCAAGATTGGCATGATGAACAACACCTTGAACGCGAAGGGCACGTTTGCGCTTGTTGGTTTTCTTGGTGAGCAAGTGACCTCTTGTAGGCTTTCTGTAAGTGATCTTTCCGCTGCCGGTGATCTTAAAAGTTTTTTTTGCCCTTGAATGGGTTTTAACTTTTGGCATGACATTATTTTTAAATTTACCCCTACTGGTGTCTTCGAACAGACGAAGAACTTATGGAACCTTTTGGGAATAGCTTTCAGTCTTTAAACTGAAAGGAGTGCAAAATTATGTGATTTTGGGGATAAACAAGCAATTTATCCCCAAAAAATCATGGTTACTGTTTTTTAGCTGTCCAGGTATTGTTTTCACTGTTGTAATCAGGGAAAACCTTGTCTGGATCAATGGTGACTTTCAGCATCTCTTCATTTACCCGAATCCTTGTTTTAAAAACACCACCATTTTGCCAAATTTCAACTGGAAGTTTAACCCTTCCCTTGTTTCCGGAAACAGTTTCATACTCGATCACAACTGGCATGGCTGATTTTTCCATGTTTTCAATGGTAATGATGGCTCCATTTTTCGCATTGTTGCCTTGGTACTCAACATTGGTGATGGCCTGATCCAATCTCCAGTTTTCAAGAAACATGGCTTTCCAAAACCATCCCAAATCTTCTCCTACGCCATTTTCCATGCTCCTGAAAAAATCCCAGGGAGATGGATGCTTGAAAGACCAATCACGGATGTATTTTTTGAAGGCGGAATCAAATCTTTTTGGTCCTACAATTTGCTCTCTTAACAAGGTAAGTGCAAAACCAGGCTTCATATAGAGTGAAAGTCCGATGTTGGCCTCTTTCAGTGCATCTGGCGTTTTCATGATGGATTCTGACCTGTCGCTGTATAAGAATTTAGCCATGTTGTGGGCGTTGGATTCTTTTGAGGCATACTCTCCATTGTTAAAGTCTTGGGATGCAATATCATTGATAAAGGTGTTGAATCCTTCATCCATCCAGCCATATTTCCTTTCGTTGCTTCCTACAATCATGGGGAACCAGGTATGCCCAAACTCATGATCTGTAACACCCCAGAGGCCTCCTGTTTTTGCAGTTGATCCACAGAATACGATGCCAGGATATTCCATTCCACCTATATTGCTGGCAACATTGGTAGCAATGGGGTAAGGATATTCAAACCATCTTTTGGAATAGTTTTCTATACTCGCTTTGGTATATTCGGTACTTCTTCCCCAGGCATTTTTACCATCGGAGCTGCTGGGGTATACAGATTGGGCCAATGCTTTTTTTCCGCTGGGAAGATTAATCCTTGCAGCGTCCCAGATGAAAGAGGTTGAGGAGGCCCAGGCAAAGTCTCTTGAATTGACTATTGAATACTTCCAGGTAAGTTTCGCCACAGAAGGTCTTGAAGAAAGATTTTTGATTTCTTCCTTGCTCCTGATCAGCACTGTTTCATCACTTTGATGTGCTTTCTGGTATCTTTTCAATTGTTCCGCGGTCATCACTTCTGAAGGATTGAGCAGGTCGCCGGAGGCAACAACAACATGAGTAGCTGGTGCAGTAATCGAAACGTCAAAATTTCCATATTCAAGATAAAATTCACTTGCGCCCAGGTATGGAAGTGTATTCCATCCTTGGATGTCATCGAAAACACAAATACGGGGATACCATTGTGCAATAGCATAAATGTTACCATCAGCATTCTTCAGGATACCTGTTCTGTCTGCACCATATTCAGGAACAATGTAGGCATAGTCTACTTTTACCACTACTTTATCTCCTCCTGCCTTCAACAGTTTTGGAAGGTCAACCCTCATGCGGGTGTCTGTGATTTCAGGTTCAACAACAGTTTCTGTGGTCTTTCCTCCAGTAGTTGAAATAATTTTCACTGATTTAATATTATAACCACCCTCGAATGGGGCTGCAGCATTGCCATACCTGCTTCTGCCGGCCACAGGAAGTTTGGCAAAACCCCTTGAATTGGGATTGAAAAGGTTCTGGTCCAACTGGAACCACAGGAAATTAAGGTTGTGGGGACTGTTGTTGGAATAGGTCAACGTTACTGATCCTGTAATCTGGTTGTTCTGGTCATTCAATTCGGTACTGATCTTGTAATCAGCCTTATTTTGCCAATAGGCCTTTCCCGGTTCACCGTTCCCTGACCGGCTAAGACTGCCATATTGTTTGTAAAAAAGTGGATTGAAAAGTTCATTGGCATCATACTTGGATACAGGCTTTTCCTGATCCTGAGCAAATGAGAATGTGATGGAACACATAAAAGCCACGACAGCGATAGAGATTTTTTTAAACATACCTGTGAATTGAGAATTGATTTATTTTAAGCTTTCCAACAATTGTTTTGACTTGAGTTTTATTTCCTGGTCTTCTTTGGTTTTTGCGGGCAATTTCAGCTGATAATTGAGCAGTTCAATTGCTTGCAAGGATTTTCCCATTTTTTTATAGGCCATGGCCAGATCATGATTGTTCACAATGAAACCAGGTTCTAATTTACGTGCTTTTTCATAAAGCGTAATGGCTTCTTCAGCAGACGCAGCGGGAAAGCCCTTGTTCATTAATTTGAGTGCAGCTCTTGCAGCAGGATTCAATGAGGAAACCTCATCATTCCATTTTGCCAGGGTATATATAGCTTTTGTAAAATTAGGATCGATAGACAATGCCTTATCTGTCTTTTGTCGAAGCTGCATGGTTAGCCTTGTTTTATCCTTAATGGAGGCATATTCAATCATTTTACCGATGACCATCGCATTGGCATATTGAACATCTGCCCTATTAGAGTCAAGGGCAATTGCTTTTTC